>JAXJVR010000071.1:0-6600 GCA_036308405.1 Acutalibacteraceae bacterium | reverse complement strand
CAGCAACACCGAAAAACAATTGCGTTCGCACCAAATGGCCGAAATTACAAAGCAAACCGAAATTGAATTTTTAAAAAGCCAAATTGGTAACGTCTATCCCGTTTTATTTGAAAATCAAGAAAACGGGGTTGCAGAGGGTTATACACCGAACTATACAAGAGTTATTATTGATACAAAAAAAGCTATTACGGGGCAAATTTACGACGTTTTAATCAAATCTGTACAAGATGATTACTGCGTTGGCGAACTAATATAAATAAAGCAGGGTTTAAACCCTGCTTTTATAATTTTTTATTGAAAAATCCTTGACAAAAGGGTTGGTTTGATATATTATATTTTAGACGCCGCTGTGGTGGAATAGGCAGACACAAGGGACTTAAAATCCCTCGGTAGCGATACCGTACCGGTTCAAGTCCGGTCAGCGGCACCAAAAAGAACTGATACCATTGTATCAGTTCTTTTTTTATCCATTGCGAAAGCAATGATGATATACAAAGCGTTCCGCTTTGATGATATACAGTTTCTTACGGAATTGATGATATACAATGCTTCGCATTGATTGATTTACAAAACTTAAAATTTCGTTTTGCCAAAATCATTGCAAATCATCGTTCAATATGTTATAATGCATATGAAATCGGGGAAGAAACCCATAACAAAAAACGAAATTTCAATTCTTCTATAAAGGGGATGACACCCATCGAAAAAAACATCAGAGTTATAGATGAGCAAGGGAATGAATATGAAGCTACCTATTCCCAAAGGGCTAAAGGTCATATAAAAAACGGCAGGGCACGCTTCGTTGATGAAAACACAATTTGCCTTGCGTGTCCTCCGAAAAACATGGAGGTTAATATGTCTATTTCGTTAAAAGAAATTTGGAATCGCATTGTTGCCACACAAAATCAATTAGAAAGTATTGATAATATCCTTTTCAAAATACAATGTATTGAAGAATCCGGCAAATATGTGGACATAGAAGATTCTGAACATTATGGAGAACCGTTAGAATACTGTTCAAAAGTTGCACTTGAAAAAATTCAAACGGTTAAGGAAATTGCTTGCACGCGAGAACATACTTTAAAGCAGTTATTAGATTTTTATATTCGTGAATTTGAAGAATGTAAAAGCAATAGTATCGATAACTGTAATGAAAACTAACAGTTTTCAGGTATAAATATTTCTTTCGTTAAATTCTAACCACCAAAAACCGACAAACTTCTTTTGAAGTTTGTCGGTTTTTACTTATTTCTTTAACCTTAAAATTGTTTTAAGCAACAAATCTACCTGCTTTTCGTTGTTAAAAACAGACGGAGAAAATCTAACAGCGCCTATATTTTCAGTTCCTATTTTTTTGTGCGCGGTAGGCGCGCAATGGAGTCCTGCGCGTAATGCAAAACCGTTTTTATTTAAAAATTCAGCGGTTTCATCAGACGAAAAATCTTTAATATTAAAGGGCAAAACCGGAACAAAACTGCCTTTGACATTTGACGGATTTGTATAAAGAATCGCATTGTCATAACTTTTTAAGCCATTATAAAGGCGGTTGACAAGACGCATTTCATAATCATAAATGCAACCGTGCTGTGCTTTTATAAAATCAATTCCGGCGCTTGTGCCGACTATTGCGGGCAGATTAACAGTTCCGCTTTCAAGCATTTCGGGCATAATATCGGGTTGCACAAAGTTTTTTGAATCTGTGCCGGTGCCACCCTCAATTATTGTTCGCTTAATCGGCTTTCGCGCTATTAAAACGCCCACGCCCATAGGAGCATACAACCCCTTATGCGGCGCTATACACAAATAATCAATATTCATCTCTTTCATATTTATCGGTATAACTCCTGCACCCTGCGCCGCGTCCACACCGAAAAGCAACCCAAACTTTTTGCATAGTTTTCCTATTTCTTTAAGAGGTAAGGTTTTTCCTAAAACATTTGACGCCGAAGTGCAAAATATCATTTTTGTATTAGGCTTTATTGCTTTTTTAAAATTTTTCAGCGTTTCGGTGTCATCATTAAGCGAGACCTCTGCCTCGGTGTAATAAACATTTTTTATGGCAGTCAGCGGTCGCATTACTGCGTTATGCTCTAAATCGGATATTACAATATGGTCGCCGCTTTCTAAAACTCCTTTTAAAACAAAGTTTATACTTGCGGTGCAATTAGCGGTAAACGCTACCTTTTCGGCTCCGTCTGCACCAAAAAAATCAGATAATGATTCACGAGTCTTATACACAGCCATTGCCGCTTGCTGTGACGCTTTATATCCGCTTCTTCCGGGATTTGCCGAAAGATTATTTAAAGCAAAATTTACGGCATTTATTACACCGATAGGCTTATGGCCGGTTGTTGCCGCATTATCAAAATATATCATAATTTCACCCCCATTTACCGTTTATTATTCAAAAGCAGCCTTAAAAAAGGCTGCTTTTGCTACTACCGTATAAACCAATGCCATATAGTCATAAACTGCTTATTTCGGTTATTTTTATTTCCGCGTCACTTAAGGCGTTTACTATGCTTTCGCGATTGCCTTCGGCTACGATTACATAACCGCAACCGACTCCCCCGTTTGCGTTTGTTTTTCGCTCAATATAAGCTTTTACTCCCATTTTACGCAGCAAATCTCTACCCTTTATGGCATAGGTCACACTACCTACCGAGATTATATGGCGTCTCATTTTTGACACTCCAATTTTATATGACAAGTTATAGAGAACTCTACATTTTATAATATGCAAAAATGTCATTAAGGCTACTTATTGTGCATCCTGCGAAAGAGAATATTCTTTGCTGTAAAATTCATAAACGGCTATTAAAATTATTGGGAATAATATCATACCCACAACACCCGACACCTTTAAACCTACAAACATAGAAATCAAAGTAAACAACGGGTTGATACCGATTTGCTTGCCGATAATTTTAGGCTCAATAAAATTGCGGACTATGCTTATAACAATATAAAGCAAAACAAGCCCGAATCCAAGTTTGCAGTTACCGTTTAAAAGCGTAATTACCGACCACGGCAACAAAACGGCTCCAGTGCCCAGAACCGGCAATAAATCTACAACCGCGATTAAAAGCGCAGATATAAAAAAATGGTTAACTTTTAAAACAAACAAACCAACAATCAATTCAAAAAAAGTAATAAAAGAAATTTTTAAATATCCGAACAAAAATTTTAAAACGCTGTCGGTGATTATATTTTTAATTACCACCGTGTTTTTGTATATTTTTTTGCCTGCAAATCCTATAAAAAATGATTTTAATTTGTCGTAATCTTTAGAAAAATAGCACCCCGCTACCACGGTTACAACAGCACTAACCGATAATGACGGTAAATTTTTTGCAAAATCTGTAATAAAATTTGAGAAAGATAAAATTATTCTACCCGAAAAATCGGTCACAGTGTCTGTTAGTATATTTTTAAAATTATTTTGAAAATCCGCATCAAATTTTTCTGAAAATTTTGCTAAAAATGAATTTATATTTTTTAAAATATCTTGGGAGTATTTTCCCAAACCAATTAAATATTCTATTAAAGCATCTGCCTTTGCAAACAGTAAAGAAATCAGCAATACCAAAACAAGCGCAACGATTAAATATACGGCTACCGATAATATAACTGCGTAAATCGGCTTTTTTAATCTTGTTCTTTTTGCAATAAACCCCGCCGGTTTTTGAACGGCAAAAGCTATTATAAATCCTATAATAAAAGGCGCTAAATATGCAAAAGCAAATTTAAAAGCAAAAACAATTATTGCAAAAACAGTTACCGAAAATGTAAAATCAATCAAAAATCTTTGCTTTTTTTCTAAATTCATTTTAATATTCACCGCCTTTAGTAATAATATTGCCAAATTTTATTTGCAACAGTAATTAAATATTGATTTTTTTCTTACTGTGTAGTATACTTTTAAAATATCAGTTTATGTAAAAAAACGGAGGTTTAAATGATTTACACAGCTATTATGGGACATGGCGTTGTGGGTTCGGGCGTTGCCGAAATTCTTATCAATCACAACTCTTTAATAAACGAAAAAATCAAAGATGAGATTGATGTAAAATATATACTCGACCTGCGCGATTTTGATGATTTGCCATATTCTGATAAATTTATCAAAGATTTTGAAAAAATCGCCAATGATGACCAAATAAAAATTGTTGTTGAAGTTATGGGCGGTTTAAATCCGGCTTATGACTTTGTAAAACGGTTGTTGCTTTCGGGCAAAAGCGTTGTTACATCAAACAAAGAGTTGGTAGCCGCAAAGGGTGCCGAACTTTTAAAAATAGCAAATGAAAACAATGTTAACTTTATGTTTGAAGCAAGTGTCGGCGGCGGTATACCGATATTGCGTCCTATGGCTCAATGCCTTGCCGCAAATGAAATAACCGAAATCAAAGGTATCCTTAACGGCACAACAAACTACATTTTAAATAAAATGATAGTAGACAATATGGATTTTGACTCTGCTTTAAGTCTTGCTCAAGAAAAAGGCTTTGCCGAAAAAAATCCCGCTGCAGATATTGAAGGTCACGATGCATGCCGTAAAATTTGCATACTCGCATCTCTTGCATTCGGCAAACATGTGTATCCCGAACAGGTTGAAACCAAAGGCATAACCGACATAACACTTACCGATGTTGAATATGCAGATGAGTTTAACTGTGCCGTAAAACTTATCGGTCAGGCAAAAAAATGCGACAACGGCAAAATTACCGCGTCCGTAAAGCCTATGCTTGTAAGTCATAATAATATCTTATCTAATGTTGACGGCGTATTTAACGCTATCATGGTAACGGGCGACGCTGTAGGTGATGTTTTATTTTATGGCAAAGGCGCCGGCAAAATGCCGACAGCAAGCGCTGTTGTTGCCGATGTTATCGACTGTGCTAAACACATAAACGCACGCAAATATATTGACTGGGCTGACGGCTCACCCGATTATGTTATATCCCCCGACCAAAAAGTCCGTCTTTATGTGTATATTCATTCAAATGATTACGATAAGCTTTGCAAGCAGTTTTCCGATGTATTTACCGATAACACATGGCACATTAAAAATGATTTCAAAAAAGAAATTGCTTTCATTACAGACGAAGATTATGAAAGCGTCTTAAATAAAAAAATCAACTCAATAGATGCGGATTGCATTAAGATAATGCATACTTTATTCTGATTCACAGTTTTTAAGGAGGTTTTTAATAAATGGCTCTTATAGTAAAAAAATTCGGTGGCTCATCGGTTAAAGATGCCGAGCATGTTACAAATGTTGCCGAAATAGTTGTCGATGAATATAAAAAAGGCAACGATGTTATAGTGGTAGTTTCAGCTCAAGGCGATACTACCGACGATTTAATCGAAAAAGCAAAAGAAATCAATCCTAATACTCCCCCCAAGCGTGAAATGGATGTTCTGCTTACAGCGGGTGAACAAATTTCGATAGCATTGCTTGCTATGGCTATTGAAAAACTCGGTTGCCCGGTAATTTCACTTCTTGGTTGGCAGGCCGGTTTTAACACCGACTCGCACCACGGAATTGCACGAATTAAAAATATAAACACCGAGCGTATGAAATCAGAGCTTGCAAAAGGCAACATAATTGTTGTAGCAGGTTTTCAGGGCATTAACAAATATGATGACTTAACAACCCTCGGCCGCGGCGGTTCTGACACAAGCGCTGTTGCTATTGCGGCATCTATGAAAGCAGACCGCTGCCAGATTTACACCGATGTTGACGGTGTTTATACAGCCGACCCCCGCAAAGTAAAGGGCGCTGTTAAAATGGACGAAGTTGAGTATGATGATATGCTTGAAATGGCAACACTCGGCGCGCAGGTGCTTAACAACCGTTCGGTAGAAATGGCAAAAAAATATAATGTTGAACTTGAGGTTCTTTCAAGTCTTGAAAGAAAACCCGGAACCATAGTAAAGGAGCATGTAAAAATGGAAAAAACTTTAATTCGCGGAGTTGCAAAGGATACAAGTGTTACAACAATTTCCGTTGTAGGTTTAAAAGACACACCGGGAGTTGCTTTCAAACTCTTTAACAAGCTTGCACAGTATAAAGTAAATGTTGATATTATATTGCAGTCGGTGGGCCGTGACGGCACAAAGGACATAACCTTTACTGTTTCACACGAACAACGCGAAGATGCTGTAAAAGCTATCGAAAATATGGAATCTGTTTTTGATTACAAAGAATTAAAAACCACAGATGAGTTTGCCAAGGTTTCTATCGTAGGCGCCGGCATGGAAACAAACCCCGGTGTTGCTTCAAAAATGTTTGAAGCATTATACGATGCCGCAATCAATATTCATATGATTTCTACAAGCGAAACAAAAATTTCAGTCCTTGTAAACGCAGAACTTGCCGACAAGGCAGTTCAAGCCGTTCACGACGCATTTATAGGTTAATTGTAATTTTGAAAACCGTCGCTTAAAAAAGCGGCGGTTTTTTTAATAAAATTATTAAAAAATATCTTGACAAATTATTTAATTATGGTATAATAGCATTTGCGTCACGGTGGATGTAGCTTAGTTGGTTAAAGCGCCAGTTTGTGGCACTGGAGACCGTGGGTTCGAATCCCATCT
>JAXJVR010000070.1:0-7888 GCA_036308405.1 Acutalibacteraceae bacterium | reverse complement strand
GTATGAATGTGTATACGGTAGGTAAGGCAACTCAGGGCCTTGCGGCTTATGTTAACTCGGTTTCAAAATCGGGCAAGGTTGCTATAGCTTATGACAGCCGTATAAAATCGGATGTATTTGCGCGTGACGCTGCGGCTATTTTAGCGGCAAACGGTATAAAGGTATATATTTATAAAGAGCTTATGCCGACTCCTATGCTTTCTTTTGCAGTTCGTTACTTAAAATGCGATGCAGGTATAGTTGTTACCGCAAGCCATAATCCGTCAAAATATAACGGATACAAAGCCTACGGTTCTGACGGTTGTCAGTTGGGTCTTGAAGCCGCTGACTATGTGCTTTCAATTATGAACAGCGTTGATATTTTTGACGGTGTAAAGCGTATGGACTTTGATACGGCTTTAAATGAAGGTAAGATTGAGTATATAGGCGAAGATGTAATAGAAGCATATCTTGCCGAGGTTGAAAAATGCCGTGTTCACCGCGAAACCGATATGTCGGGACTTAATGTTGTATACACACCGCTTCACGGTTCGGGCAACAAACCCGTGCGCCGAATTTTAAGCAAAATAGGCGCAACCAACGTAACGGTAGTGCCAGAGCAGGAACTGCCCGATGGCAATTTCCCCACAGCGCCATACCCCAACCCCGAAATTCGTCAGGCTTTTGAATGTGCGTTAAAACTTGCAGAAACGGTTAAACCCGATTTGTTGCTTGCTACCGACCCTGATGCCGACCGTGTAGGTATTGCTGTGCCGAACGGTGATGAATACCGTCTGTTTACCGGCAACGAAGTGGGCGCGCTGTTGCTTGAATATATCTTAAAAGGCAGAAAAGAAAACGGAACTCTGCCCGAAAAACCGGTTGCTGTTAAAACAATAGTTACAACCGATGTTTGCCGTAAAATAGCAGAAGATTACGGTTGCGAGCTTCGTGATGTGCTTACCGGCTTTAAGTTTATAGGCGAGCAAATCGGTCTGCTTGAAGAGGTGGGCGAAGAGCAACGCTATGTATTTGGTTTTGAAGAAAGCTACGGTTATTTAGCCGGCGGATATGTCCGCGACAAAGACGCTGTAGTAGCATCAATGCTCATTTGCGAAATGGTGGCTTATTATAAATCAAAGGGGCTCAATCTTGTAGAGGTGCTGTCTAATCTTTATGACAAATACGGCTATTACTACTGCTCGCAAAAAAGCTTTACCTGTGAAGGTCAGGCGGGTATGAAGCAGATTGCCGATATTATGAAACGCCTTGCCGATAATCCGCCTGCAGAAATAGGCGGACTTAAGGTTGAAAGATTTAACAATCTTAACAAGTCCGAAAGCCTTGATATAGAAAGCGGTAAAATATCGGTTATAGATTTGCCTAAATCAAATGTTTTATGTTTTTATCTTGCCGACGGCAGTTCGCTTATTGTTCGTCCTTCGGGAACTGAGCCTAAAATTAAGCTTTATTTAAGTGCGGTGGGTTCAAACGATGCCGAAGCTTTAAAACAGCGCGAAACACTTGAAACAGCCGGCACAAAACTTTTAGGTTTTTAAAAAATAATTAAAACGGTTTATATTTTTACACACCCTAAAATCTTTTGGATTTTAGGGTGTGCTTTTTATATGTAGGTATATAAAGATAACATAGATTTTACCCGTTTGTGATAGCAGATTTAATATGCGATATTTAAAATTATTAAAGCAGTTATAAAAAAATAATTTTTACGGAGGCTGTTTATTGTATGAAAAAATTTGTAAGTTTTATTATGTCGCTTATTATTGCGATTTCTTTTTCGCTGACGGCATTTGCCGCAAGCGGTGAAACCGCAAGTTTGCAAATAAGGCATATTTACGGCGGTGGCGGAAAGGACGAAACTCCTATTTCAAACGATTTTATCGAACTGTATAATTCGGGTGAAAATGCCGTTGATTTAAGTGAGTATTCTATAAAATACGACGATGAAACGCTTGCTTTAAGCGGAAGCATTTCTGCCAAAGGCTCATACCTTATTGTAGGCGCCGCCAACAATACCACCGACGAGTTTATCACCTACGACCTGCCCGCAGCCGATAAGACCTGTGATTTTGTAATTGACAACAAAAAATATACGATTGCGTTGTTAAAAGGCGAAACCGAGGTTGACAGCGTTACCGCAACCGGCAGCGGTGACACCAAAATTTCAAAGCAAAAATCGTTAAAGAAAACCGAAAGTGGCTTCCAACTTATCGTGTGGGAAAAGGCAACCGTAACTGTAGATGACGCTTATGTAACGGCAAACGCCCCACGCAACAGTAAGGGTCAGTTCGGCGGTGTGCACGGCGCTAATACCGAGCCGTCTTACACCTCGGTTGTAACCTCGAATGTTAGGGTAAACGGATACTTTAATGACAAAGCATCTTTAAATATGACGCTTGACGGCAGATATAATTCAGGCGCAATGAACGCTGACGGCGGCAGTCTTGAAATAGTAGACTATAACTCATCAAACGGCTACGCTTATGCTGTAAGCGGAGTAAAGGGCAAATTGATTGCCGTAAACTTAAACGCTGAAATGAACGGCGAAACCGTAGAAAATCTGTCGGGAACAGAATATGATGTTAAATCTTTGATAAGCGGTTTTGCTTACGGTGATATAACTTCGGTTGCAGTATCACCGAGCGGTAAATATCTTGCTGTTGCCGTTCAAGCGGAAAATTATGCCGAAAAAGGTGTAGTTGCTCTGTTTTCTTGCAGGTCGGACGGCTCGCTTGAAATGGTTTCTTATGCGCAAACAGGCGTTCAGCCCGATATGGTGACTTTTGCTGACGAAAACACATTATTAACAGCAGACGAGGGCGAGCCGAGACAGGGAATAAACGGCACCGACCCCAAGGGTTCTGTTACTATAGCGGTAATAGGTGAAGGTGGCGCGCTTACTTCAAAGCAGGTTTATTTTGATAAGTTTGATTCAAAGCGTGACGAGCTTACGGCTTCGGGTGTGCTTGTTCAAAAAGGAATAGACCCCTCAACCGATTTTGAACCCGAATATATTGCGGTATCGGGTGACAAAGCATATATATCACTCCAAGAGGCTAATGCTATTGCCGAACTTAATATAAGTGCCGGTGAATTTGTGGGCGTTTATCCGCTTGGTTTTCAAGATTACTCGGTTACCGAAATTGACCTTCAAAAAAATGATAATATAGAATTAAAAAACTATCCTGATGTATACGGAATTAAAATGCCTGACGGCATATCTGTAACGCAAATTGACGGAAAAACATATATACTTACCGCAAACGAGGGCGACAGCCGTGCCGATTGGGCAGGTATGGACAACGAATACGAAAATAAAACTTCGCCCTCGGGTAATGTTACACTTGAAGAAAAAACGGTTTGGTTTAACGCAAATATGTGGGACGGTCTTGACACCGATAAAGCCTATGTATTCGGCGGACGCTCGTTTTCGATATATGAGGCGACAAACAACGGTCTGACACTTGTTTATGACAGCAGAAGTGATTTTGAAAAAATTACCGCCGAAGTTTTGCCTGATTATTTTAATGCTTCAAACGATAAAATAACGCTTGACAACCGTTCGGGCAAAAAAGGTCCCGAACCCGAAAGCGTAACCGTAGGCACAATATGCAACAAAACCTATGCATTTACCGCACTTGAACGCATAGGCGGTATAATGGTTTACGATATTACAGATATAAATGATGTCAAGTTTGTAAATTACATAAATTCACGCGAATTTGAAGATAAAATTCAGGGTGATGTTTCGCCCGAAGGTTTATGCTTTGTTTCTGCTGATGACAGCAAAACGTGTAAACCGCTTTTGCTTGCGGCGTGTGAAGTGTCCGGCACACTTGCAGTATACGGATGCAACAGCACAGAGCACAAATTCGATGCAGAATCAGCAACAGAAAAATATCTTGTATCGGAAGCTACTTGCACAGGCAAAGCAGTATATTACAAGAGTTGCTCAATATGCGGCGCGGCAGGCACTGAAACATTTGAGTCAGGGAAACTTAAAGCGCATGATTATGATGATGATACAGATGCATTCTGTAATGTATGCGGATACATCCGCAAGATAAAAGATTTTGCCGATGTAGCGCAAAATGATTGGTATAGCGAAGCCGTTAACTACGCAGTAGGCGCAGGAATAATGACAGGTTATCAGTCAAACGGCTTGTTCGGCACATCCGACGGCATCCAGAGACAAGACTTTATCCTTATGCTCGCTCGCTATGCAGGCGCTGATTTAGACGCTTATGCAAATACAGCAAACAAGTTTTCCGATGTTGATAACAACGGCTACTATGCAGCGGCGGTTAAGTGGGGCGAATACTACGGTATTATCACCGGTTATACCGCAGGCGACAAGGCAGGTTGCTTCGGCGTAGGTGATACAATTACACGCGAACAGCTTGTAACAATGCTTTACAGATATGCTGAAAATGTATTAGGTAAAGATGTAACAGTTTCAGATGACGCAGAAACAAATGCGGCTGAAAAGTTCAACGATTACAGCAATGTAAGCGTATTCTCAACAGACGCAGTATTGTGGGCAACCGAAAAGGGCGTAATCAACGGCAAGGGTGAAAACCATGACGCTATCGACCCGCAGGGTAATGCACAACGTTGCGAAGTAGCGCAGATTATGTATAACATCTTTAAAAACAACATTTTATAATTTATAATAGCTTTATAAAATAACAAAAGCCGAGGCTGGTAATTTGACCCGCCTCGGTTTTTTGCTTGACAAAAATACTTTTTGATTATATAATCAAAATACCCCCTATGGGTATACGGAGGTATAATATGCAAAAATGTGAGAACTGTATTAAAAAAACAAAAAAGCGCGCAGAGTCAGAGCAAAAACTGCTTATAAACCGCTTAAACCGAATTGAAGGTCAGGTGCGCGGAATCAAAAAAATGGTCGAATCGGACTCTTATTGCACCGATATACTTATACAGGTAAGCGCAATAAACGCGGCGCTTAATGCGTTTAACCGCGAGTTGCTTTCGGAACATATACGCACATGCGTTGCCGAAGATATAAGAAACGGCAAAGATGAAACTGTTGATGAACTTGTTTTGACTTTGCAAAAATTGATGAAATAATAATTACTGTAAGATGAGGTGTTTTTTTGAAAAAATTTAAGGTTACGGGTATGACTTGCGCCGCGTGCAGCGCGCGTGTAGAACGCGCGGTATCGGCGCTTGACGGCGTAGAAAAATGCAATGTAAATTTGCTTACCGGCGAAATGACGGTTGAGGGCGAAACTTCTGCCGCAGATATAATAGACGCGGTTGTTAAAGCTGGTTACGGCGCATACAGCGCCGATAAAAAAGAGCAAAATTTAAAAGAAAATAAACCCCACGAAAAATCGGATAAAACGGTTTTATACCGACTTATAAGCTCTTGTATACTGCTTGTTGTTCTTATGTATTTTTCTATGGGTCATACAATGTGGAATTTTCCCGTTCCGTCTTTTTTTGAAAATAATTATATAGCGTTGGGACTTTTGCAGTTATTGCTTACCACTGCGGTTATGGTTATAAATCAAAGATTTTTTATAAGCGGTTTTAAGGGAATTATAAATCGCGCACCTAATATGGATACATTGGTGTCGCTCGGAGCCGCAGCCGCCTATATATACAGTAACTTTAATTTGTTTGCTATGACTGTATCAAACGGTGAAATGTCAAAGCATTTGCATCACAATTTGTATTTTGAGTCGGCGGCAATGATTTTAACGCTTATAACCGTCGGCAAACTTTTAGAGGGTTATGCTAAGGGAAAAACTACCAATGCTTTAAAATCGTTGCTTGAGTTGGCGCCTAAAACCGTAACGGTTATAAAAGACGGTAATGAAGTAAAAATAAACGCTGAAGATGTTTTAAAAGACGATATTTTTGTAGTTTTGCCGGGCGAAAGTTTTGCCGTAGACGGAATTATAACCGAGGGTAGCAGCGCTGCCGATGAGTCGGCGCTTACGGGCGAGAGTATTCCCGTAGATAAAACGGTTAACGATAGGGTAAGCGCCGGCACAATAAATAAAACCGGAAAGCTTGTCTGCCGCGCTACCGCTGTGGGCGAAGACAGCACTCTTGCAAAAATAGTTAAAATGGTAAGCGACGCTTCGGCAGGCAAAGCGCCCATAGCGCGTATTGCCGACAAGGTGTCCGCTGTGTTTGTTCCGACGGTTTTGTGCATTGCTTTAATAACCTTTGCGGTTTGGGTTTTATTGGGCGAAAGTGTCGGATTTGCGCTTTCAAGAGCAATATCGGTGCTTGTAATAAGTTGCCCTTGCGCTTTAGGACTTGCAACTCCGGTTGCCGTAATGGTAGCCAGCGGTGTCGGAGCGCGTAACGGCATACTCTTTAAGACAGCCGAAGCGCTTGAAAATTGCGGCAGATGTAAAACCGTTGTATTTGACAAAACCGGCACGGTCACAAACGGCAAACCCACCGTTACCGATGTGTTGCCTATTAACACTGATAAAATCACCCTTTTGCAAATGGCGTATACGCTTGAAAAAAACAGCGCTCATCCGCTTGCAAAGGCAGTAAACAATTTTGCCGAGAATAACAAAATTACCGCTTTGGATATATCCGATTTCAGAGAAACGGCGGGTTTTGGCGTTGAGGGCATTATAAACGGTAAAAAATGCTTTGCGTGCAGTATGTCTTCTGCTAAAGAAAAGAATATAGACATAGAAACCGTGGCAGAAACTGCCGACAGTTTAGCAAGCAAGGGTAAAACACCGCTTTTGTTTGTACAAGACGGCGTTTTAATGGGCATTATCGCCGTAGCCGATACAATAAAGCCTGATGCAAAATATGCTGTCGATTTGTTCAAAAAATCAGGCGTAAAAACGGTAATGCTTACGGGGGATAATCAAAAAACTGCCGAGGCTGTTGCAGATGCTGTGGGTATAGACAGCGTGAAATTTAATGTAAAGCCCGATGAAAAGGCACTTGTTGTTGAAGACCTTAAGAAAAACGGCAGGGTAATTATGATAGGCGACGGCATAAACGATGCGGTGGCGCTTACTGCGGCGGATGTGGGCATTGCAATCGGCAACGGAATGGATATAGCAATAGACTCTGCCGATGCGGTGCTTATGAACGATAATCTGACCGATGCCGTAAATGCTTGGAATTTGAGCCGAAAAACGCTTGTTAACATTAAGCAAAATCTGTTTTGGGCGTTTATATATAACGCTTTGGGCATACCGCTGGCGGCGGGCGCTTTTATATCGCTTTTGGGTTGGGAATTAAACCCAATGTTTGCCGCCGCGGCTATGAGCCTTTCAAGTTTTTGCGTTGTAACAAATGCATTAAGACTTAACTTTTTTAAATGCAAAAATAAAAAAATCAAATCAAAGGAGACCGTTTCAATGACTAAAACAATCAAAATTAAAGGTATGATGTGCCCTCATTGTGAAGCGCATATAAAAAACGCGCTTGATGCGCTTGACGGAGTAACCGTTACAGAGGTTAGCCATAAAAAAGGAACTGCAACTGTCAAAATTTCGGAAAGCGTTACAGATGAGGTGCTAAAAAGCACTATAAAATCACAGGGATATGAGGTTTTGAATATAGAATAAAAAAATCGGTGAACTCTTTTTTTGAGTTCACCGATTAACTATTTATTATTTATCTTATCCGTAAGACCGAGTATATAATCACTTGATACATTATAATAAATACTCAATTTTTTAACAATGTGGCAGGGGATTTCACTGTCTCCGCGTTCCCAACGCTGATATGTTGTAGTGTAAACATTTAACATCTTTGCAATTTGGGCTTGAGTTTTGTCGCTGTCTTCCCTTAAATCGCGAACTCTTTGGTAAATATATTTCATAAATACACCTCACTATTAAATATAATGAATAACACAAAAATG
>JAXJVR010000069.1:0-7528 GCA_036308405.1 Acutalibacteraceae bacterium | reverse complement strand
CTCACCGCAAAACAGCAAAAAATTTCGGCAGGAGCAAGCCCCTGCCCTACATAGCAGAAACATTAAAATTTTATCTTTGTAGGGGATGATGCCTACATCATCCCGCAAAGACAGATGAATTGATTAAATTTCACGGTGCGATGAAGGGCATCGCACCCTACAATCTAAACTTTAAAGTTTTATCATAGTAGGGTGAGGGCTCGGCTCTCACCGCAAAACAGCAAAAATTTTCGGCAGGAGTAAACCCCTGCCCTACATAGCAGAGATTTTAAAATTTCATCTTTGTAGGGGATGATGCCCACATCATCCCGAAAAGACAGACAAATTGATTGTATTTTATGTTCCGCAGAATTTCATTACAAGTGAATGCGGCAATATTTTTGCGAGCAATCTGTAAAACTTAAAGAACAAACGGTTTGTATAAACTGCTCTGCCGCTATGTGAGGCTTTTAATGATTTAAGTGCCATTGTTCGCGGATTAACGCGCGGAAGTGTATCAAAAGTTTTGCTTGAACCCTTGTCTATATTGGCAACTGCCATAAACTCGGTGCTCATAGGACCGGGGCATACAGCAAGCACATTTATTTTGCGCGGTTTAAGTTCGGCTTTTAATGCGCGTGAAAAACTTGTAACATACGCTTTGGTTGAAGAATAAACAGCCATACGGGTATTAGGCGCAAACGACGCTATTGAAGAAGTGTTTATTATTTCGCTGTTTTCGTTCATAAAGGGGAGAGTTGCAGATGTTACTGCGGTAAGCGCTTCGCAGTTTAGACGCACCATACCGGTGTTATCTGAAAGCGAAAGCTCGTCAAAATTGCCGAGTTTGCCGAATCCCGCATTGTTAATGAGTAATTTAACGGTTGCGTTTTTTTCTTTAAGCAGATTTGTGTAACTGTCGGTGAATTGCGGGTCGGTTATATCAAAAGGTAACGGAATAACCGTGCTGCCGAGTTCATCTTGCAACATTTGCAAACGGTCAGCTCGGCGGGCGATTACCCAAATTTCATCAAGGTCGGTTCGCGTTTCGTATACGGCTTTTGCATATTCAAATCCTATACCCGAAGAAGCGCCTGTTATTACTGCAATATTCATAAAATCACCTTAATTTTTACTGAATTCTTCTAAAATTAAACCTTCGTTCTTTTGGATTGCCCAGTTAATGTTCCACTCGCTTGTAAAGATAAGCAGGTTGTTGCCCTTAAAATCTTGCACCCATTTAGTGTCGGAAGTCAGGTTCAGTTTTGGAACATCAATATCTTGGTTACCTATCCAGCGTATAAACTGATAAGGCATATTGGTGCGTATAACATCAACATTGTATTCATTTTTAAGACGGTGCTCAAGAACTTCAAACTGAAGCACGCCTACAACGCCTACTATAACGCGCTCCATACCTGTGTTCGGTTCGTGAAAAATTTGTATTGCGCCTTCCTGCGCTATTTGCTCTACGCCCTTTACGAATTGTTTTCGCTTAAGGCTGTCTTTGTGCTCGATAACGGCAAAATGCTCGGGCGCAAATGTAGGTATGCCCTCAAACTCAACCTTGTGTTTAGTGTCGCAAACCGTATCGCCTATTGAAAATATACCCGGGTCGAATACACCTATAATATCACCGGCGTAGGCCTCGTTTACTATCTGACGGCTGTCTGCCATAAGTTGCTGCGGTTGTGAAAGGCGCAAACTTTTTTTGCCTTGAACATGATAATATTCTTTATCGCGTTCAAATTTGCCGGAACAAATACGCAAAAATGTCATACGGTCGCGGTGAGCTTTATTCATATTTGCTTGAATTTTAAAAACAAAAGCCGAAAAGTTTTCGCTTTCGGGAACAACCTCGCCCTCTTTGGTGTTGCGCGCAAGAGGCGCGGTTGTCATTTTTAAAAAGTTTTCAAGAAAAGGCTCTACACCGAAGTTTGTAAGCGCCGAACCGAAAAATACCGGAGTAAGTTCTCCTTTTCTGACTTTTTCAAGGTCAAAATCAAAACTTGCGCCGTCAAGCAACTCAATCTGGTCCACAAGGTCGCGACGTGAATATTCACCGATTAGTTCATCTAACTTTTCGGTGTCGGTTATGTCACATTCAATAGCCTTTAGTTTGTCCTGACCTCTGTGAAACTCATTAAATGTAAGTATTTGGCGTCTGTCACGGTCAAAAACGCCCTTAAAGTCAGCGCCGCTTCCTATAGGCCAGTTAACAGGGTATGTGCCTATGCCGAATTCTTTTTCGAGCTGGTCAAGCAACTCAAACGGGTCGCGAGCCTCACGGTCAAGTTTGTTTATAAATGTAAATATGGGTATGTGGCGCATGGCGGTTACTTTAAAAAGTTTGCGTGTTTGCGGTTCGATACCCTTTGCCGCGTCAATTACCATAACTACGCTGTCTGCCGCCATAAGTGTGCGGTAGGTGTCTTCGGAAAAGTCTTGGTGTCCGGGGGTGTCAAGTATGTTTATACAATAACCGTTATATTCAAACTGCATAACCGAAGATGTTATAGAAATACCCCTTTGCTTTTCAAGGTCCATCCAGTCTGAAACCGCGTGTTTTGCAGTGGCTTTGCCTTTTACCGAGCCTGCCGTCTGAATTGCGCCTCCGTAAAGCAACAACTTTTCGGTGAGGGTGGTTTTACCTGCGTCAGGGTGTGATATTATGGCAAAAGTTCTTCGCCTGTTGATTTCTTGCTGTAAAGTCACAATACTACTCCTTATAATATTAAAGTCATAAAACATATAAAGTTTACCACAAAAGCCACTGCGTATCAAGAAAAATAAAAAAATTTTAAAAAAGTGTTTACTTTTTGAAAGTTATGGTTTATAATAACAGTAAGTAATTATAATTAAATTTTTCGGAGGTTTGAAAAATGAAAAAAATAATCGCATTAGTTCTTTCATTAATACTTGTTTGTTGCTGTTCTGTAACAGCGTTTGCCGCTGAAAGTCCCGTAGCCGACGAAAAGGTTACCGTTGTGGTAAGAAAAGCTGACTATGTAGACTTTGATGGTAAATCAGATGTTAAATACACGGTTGAAAAAGATAAGTTAATCACTGTTCAAGACGATTCTGAATACGGCAAATTCAACAGTTGGACTGTTTATAAAGCAGACGGTTCTGCAGAGGCTGTAGCGGGTGTTGATTTTGAAGTTGTAAGCGGTTCGTTTACAGAACAGAAGATGACTGTTAAGGCTAAAGCTTCAATCATTGTTTGCGCTAACTACAACGGTGTTAAAACAAACCCTGTGGTTGAAAGCAATGCCGACAATTCTGCTTCAGCACCGCAGACCGGTGATATGGCAACAGCTTACATTGCTGTTATAATGCTTGCGGCAGTTGTATTCGGTTTCGGTGTAAAAAAAGCTTATTCAAAATAATTTAAAACAAAAAATTATTAAGGCGGTAGAAACTTGAGTTTCTACCGCCTGTTTTTTGTTTTATGAGGTTTTACGCGTGATATAATTTTTTTGTCTGATAATTCGGTTCGCATGTAAGATTGACACCTAATTTTTTAAAGGTTTGCTCATCTACGCGTGAAAGTATTACGCTTGAGTGAACTTCAAGTCCTTTTAATTTGTGTATTTGGTCAAGCGCTTTTTTTGCAGTTCCGTTTGTAGCGGCGCAGATTGAAAGCGCTATTAAAATTTCATCAATGTGAAGTCTTGGGTTATGACCGCCCAAGACTCCTGTTTTCATTTCTTGAATAGGCTCAATAATGGTGGGGGAGAGCAATTCAATATCATCGGGTATACCGCCGAGTTCTTTTAAGACATTAAGCAACATTGATGAGCTTGCGCCTAAAAGCGATGATGTCTTGCCTGTAATAATTTTTCCGTTTTCAAGCTGTATTGCAGTAGCCGGCGCGCCGGTGGCTTCCGCTTTGTCAAGGGCGGCTTTAACTACAGGGCGGTCTTTTATTGAAATACCCATCCTGCTCATAAGCAGTTCGATTTTTGCGGTTTCGCTTTTTTCACCGAGTCCTTGGCGCACATTACATGCCGACTGATAGTAACGGCGAATTATTTCCTGATTGGCGGCATTTCTGACAGCTTCGTCATCGCATATAGCAAAACCTGCCATATTAACGCCCATATCTGTCGGACTCTTATAGGGTGACTCGCCTAAAATGCGTTCCATAATAGCGTTAAGCACAGGGAAAATCTCGATATCTCGGTTATAGTTGACGGTGGTTTCACCGTAGGCTTCAAGGTGGAACGGGTCAATCATATTAACGTCGCTTAAATCTGCGGTTGCCGCTTCATAAGCCACATTAACGGGGTGTGTAAGCGGAATATTCCATATAGGGAATGTTTCAAATTTAGCGTAGCCTGCCTTTATTCCGCGTTTGTGGTCCTGATAAAGTTGTGAAAGGCATGTTGCCATTTTTCCGCTTCCGGGACCGGGCGCTGTGATTACCACCAATTTTCTTGTAGTTTCTATATAATCGTTTTTGCCGAAACCTTCATCGCTTA
The DNA here is from genome assembly GCA_036308405.1 of Acutalibacteraceae bacterium. Taxonomy (GTDB): domain Bacteria; phylum Bacillota; class Clostridia; order Oscillospirales; family Acutalibacteraceae; genus UBA737. Next base: position 3,065 of record JAXJVR010000069.1, on the reverse strand, counting down.
CTATAAGCGGAATATCCGACGGATAATCTTTTATCGGGTAATGGCGATAGGTTTTTATTCCAAGGGCTTTCAGTCTGTTTTCAAAAGCGACAGCCAACGGTTGTCCCGTAAAGCAGGTTATAACAACACTGCCTACATAAAGACCTATTCCGCGGAATGCGTCGATAAGACGCAGTGTGTCAAGGTCATAGGTTATGCCGAGGTCGCCTCGGCGCTTGTTTTTTTCAATAGCGTCGGCGTTTATTACAATAACAATTTCTGCCTCGTCTTTAAGTTCAAGCAACATTTTAACCTTTGAATCGGGCTTAAATCCCGGTAACACTCGCGAAGCGTGAAAATCGTCAAAAAGTTTGCCGCCGAACTCCATATAGAGTTTGCCGCCGAACATATTTATGCGGTCACGTATGTTTTGCGACTGCAACGCTATATATTTATCATTATCAAAACCTATTTTAGCCATACCAGTGCCTCCTAAAAATACACAATAAGTATACCAAAATTAAATATATCTTGCAAGATAAAAATTTAATATTTTGCAACAATATATTGCTTGCTTTAAGTATTAACTTATAGTATAATAATATAGATTATACAGCACAGAGGTTTTAAATTTGAACATACAAGACTTAAATGAAAAAGAAAATGCCTATCTGCCCGAACAGCGCGCTTATGCAAATCGGGTAAAGAATATTTTGGCAGAACGCGAAGTCAGGAATCCCAAGGCGCATATAGTTACTTTCGGCTGTCAGCAAAATGTAAGCGACTCCGAAAGAATTAAAGGTATGCTTTCACTTTGCGGATACACCCTCACCGACGATATCGAAAAAGCAGATTTTATACTTTTTAATACCTGCGCTGTTCGTGAACACGCTGAAGACAGGGTTTACGGCAATGTCGGTGCTACAAAAAAATATAAACAGCAAAATCCCAATCTTTTGGTATCGGTTTGCGGTTGTATGGCGCAACAGCAGTCGGTTGCCGATAAGTTTTATAAAAGTTACCCTTATGTAGATATTGTTTTCGGCACACAGCAGTATCAACGTCTACCCGAATTTATTTATCGCAGAATGACGGGTAAAAGGGTATATGAATTAGCGCTTGACAACAAAGATATTGTTGAGGATATACCTGTAATCCGTGACGGCACGCTTAAAGGCTGGTTGCCTATAATGTATGGTTGCAATAATTTTTGCACATATTGTATAGTGCCTTATGTCCGCGGACGTGAGCGTTCGCGTGAGCCTAATGAGGTTGTTGCCGAGGCTACGCAAATGGTAAACAGCGGTTTTAAAGAAATAATGCTTTTGGGGCAAAATGTTAATTCTTACGGCAAGGGTGAAGCACACGGCGTAAACTTTGCAAAGCTTTTGCGTATGATAAACGATATACCGGGTGATTTCAGAATACGATTTATGACTTCTCACCCTAAAGATTGCACCGAAGAACTGCTTGATACAATTCGTGACTGCAAAAAGGTTGAAAGGCATATCCATTTGCCGTTCCAATGCGGAAGCAGTCGCATACTCAAGCAGATGAACAGACATTATGACCGCGAGGGATATTTAAAGCTTATTGCGTCGGCGCGTGAGCGAATACCCGATGTGGAGTTTACAAGCGATATTATAGTCGGTTTTCCGGGTGAGACTTATGAAGATTTTTGCGAAACCTTAAGCCTTGTAAAAGAGGTTAGGTTTACATCGCTTTTCACCTTTATATATTCACCCCGCGAGGGAACGCCTGCGGCGTCAATGCCCGACCCGATTTCTCGTGAAGAAAAGGGCAAATGGTTTAACGAATTGCTTGCCGTGCAAGACGATATTTCAAAGCAGTTAAACCGCGAACTTATAGGTAAAACCGTAAGGGTGCTTTGTGAAGAAGAACTTGACGGCGGCAAACTTTGCGGAAAAAGTGAATACTATTCATCCGTGACTTTTTCTGCAAGCCGTGAATTATTAGGTAAATTTGTGACCGTGCGTATTGAGAATTATCAAAACAATACGCTTTACGGCACTGTAATAAATTAAATTTTGAAAGGAATTTTTAAAAATGGGAATTATTGAAGCAACAAGAAATTTAGGAACAGAAATTCAAAAGGACGAGCGTTTTATCCGCTATATAAAAGCAAAACTTGCTAACGACAGCGATGAAACCTTACAAAATCAAATCGGTGAGTTTAATACCGTTCGTATGAATCTTGACCGTGAAATGAACAGTGAAACACAGGACGAAGCAAAAATAAACAGTTTAAATGAAAAACTTCGTGATATATATACCGCCGTTATGTCAAGCAAAACTATGCTTGAGTATAACACTGCAAAAGCAGAGGTTGACGCTATGCTTAATGATATAAACAGCATTATTATGCAGTGCATAGACGGTGAAGACCCGACAACAGTTGAGCCTCATACAGCCTGCACAGGTTCTTGCTCAAGTTGCGGCGGATGCCATTAAAAAACTTTGAGGGACAACAGCTCGCAAAATCGAAGATTTTGACTGCGCCGTTTTCCCTCAATACTCCTTTTCGGTCTTGAAAAGTGCCTTGTGACACTTTTCGCTTTAAGAGGGGTTTTTGTGAGGCACAGCCCCACAAAAACAAGAAAAAATATCGGGACAACAGCTCGCAAAATCGCAGATTTTGACTGCGCCGTTTTCTCTCAATACACCAAAACAATAAATTCAAAAAATCTTTAACTTTTTAATCAAAGGGGATTAAATTTATGGCAGAATTGTCGCCTATGATGCGTCAATATATGGAAATAAAAGAGCAGAACAAAGACTGTATTCTTTTTTACCGTTTGGGTGATTTTTATGAAATGTTCTTTGATGATGCAAAACTCGGCTCCGAAGAACTTGAACTTACGCTTACGGGCAGAGACTGCGGTCTTGAGGAACGCGCCCCTATGTGCGGAGTGCCGTATCACAGCTGCGAGGGATATATTTCCCGTTTGGTTGAAAAGGGTTACAAGGTTGCAATTTGCGAACAGGTAGAAGACCCTGCCACAGCAAAAGGCATAGTTAAGCGTGATATTGTAAGAATAATAACACCCGGCACGGTTATAGAGGGT
>JAXJVR010000068.1:0-4296 GCA_036308405.1 Acutalibacteraceae bacterium | reverse complement strand
TTTCTAACATTGGCAATTACATTGCCGAATCCCCCTGCAATACCTTCGCCAAAACCGACAACCACAAGCAAAGCTATTGTCATTATAATGCTCTGAACAAAGTCGGTAGTCGAAGCCGCAAAAAATCCGCCCAAAGTGCAATAAAGAATAATTACCACAGCGCTTAATATCATAGCAAAATGATAATCCATACCAAACAGCGAGCCGAACAACTTACCGCAAGCCGCAAAACCCGACGCCGTATAAGGCACAAAGAAAACTATAATAAACAAAGCGGCAACCGTAGTTAAAACCTTTGACTTATCACCGTAACGCTTTGTAAAAAAGTCCGGCAAAGTAAACGCGTCTATTTTATGGCTGTAAACTCTTAACCGTTTTGCCACAAAAAGCCAGTTTAAATAAGTGCCTATCGCAAGACCGATAGCTGTCCAGCTTGCTTCTGCCAAGCCGCCCATCAAAGCAACTGCCGGCAAACCCATCAAAAGCCAACCACTCATATCCGACGCTTCGGCGCTCATAGCGGTAACAAGCGGACCTAATTTTCTGCCGCCTAAAAAGAAGTCACCGGAAGTTTTATTTTTGCCGGATACCGCAATACCGATACCTATCATCATAAGCATATACAAGATGATAGTTCCGAGTATCACCCAATCATAACCTACCATATTCAGTCACACCTACCAAAATTTAATAAGTGTAATTATATCACAGCAAAATACAAAAATCAATCTTTTTAAACATAATTCGAATTATCTGTCGCGTATGGCGTCAATCGGTTTCTTTGACGCTATTTTGTATACGGGTATAAAACTTGCAACAAATGCTATAAACACACTGACAAACAGCAACAAAATTATCTGACGCGGACCGAATGTAAGAAGCGTTATTAACACGCCTGCGTTTTTGCGAATAACGGCGTTTATAACCTGTGTCACGGCAAACACGCCTATTGCAGACAGCACAAAATTTATCATAGCAATTATAAAACTTTCGCTGAAGAATATTCTGAAAACATCATTACTGCGTGAGCCTATTGCGCGAAGAATACCGATTTCCTGCTTTTTGTAAGAAATGCTTGTGCTGATAAAGTTTGCAAGCATAACCGCGGCAAACAGCGCAAAGCCAAGACCTATATAAAGGAATATCTTTGCAAATTCCTTAAGTTCTGAATTTACCATATCAAGTTCGTAAGTAACCGAATTTTGAAGAGGATATTTAATATTTGTATCCTCATTATAACAGTATGCCACAAGTGTTTTTATATCGGCTTTTTCGCTCGGCATATTACCGACTGCCAAACTATATTTACCGCCGTCGTCTGTTGCATAATCATTAAACAGTGACTTTGACACAACCGTTACGCTTGCAAACTGTTTGTATTTATCAATATTAGGTATTACGCCTACAATTTTATAACCGTCTTCTTCAATAAAATCTTCTTCTGCAAAAAGTCGCGCGTTAAGTTTAACACTGCACTGCTTTGCAAGCGTTTTGGCAATGTCGACACTGCCGTCATCTTTATATACTACAGCCGAGTTTTCTTCTCCGTCATCAAATATTAAATCACTTTCAAAGACTATTATATCTTTTTCGGCAAGTTGTGTTTTAGGCTCGCCTACCCAAATTATGCCTGTCGGGTCAATTTTATCAAGAGTTGTTATATATGATGGGTCTATGTTATAATCGCCGTAAAACCACAAATAGCCCTTTGTAATGTTGAATATGGGAGGTTCTTGTGCGATAAGTGTTTCAAGCTTACCTTCACCTACCATAATGACGGAATCAAGGCTTGAATTCAAATGGGTCTGGAATTCGCTGTTAAGCGCGTAATCGACAAGCATTTGCGCATCGCTTTGATTATCCTTATTTTCAATAAGACCTTCATAGCGTGATAAATCTAATTTTGTATCAACAATTCCCACAACGGTATATTTTTTATTATTTACGGTAATAACTTTTTCAAGCAAATCACCGTATTCCCTTATATCCTGATATTTTAATTCTTCTTTACCGTTTGCATCTTTAACCGGCACACCGTCGGTATACTGTTTTTTGGCAAAAACATCAAATACATATTTGCTGACGGCAATTTCATCTTTTGCGCCGTCGGGGTATCTGCCCGCAACAAGTTTATAGCCAAGCTCACCGAGCGTTTTTTCACCTATTTCGGCAAAGCCCGAAAAATATGAATTATAAATTTCGAACTGACTTTCGGTGGTTTTTATTTCGGGGTTGTTATTATCTGCAAAAGACAGGTTTGAACCTTTTGGTATAAACACGCCGTTCAGCGTAACACCGGTATTGTTTTTTATATCTGCTAAATCTTTATCACTTAAGCGCTGACCGTTTTCATACCAACCGTCACCGAGCTTTTCGGCCTTTGCAACCGAGGCATAGTCGATGCCGGTATCGTATATTGAATTTGTGCAGACCTTAATGTGATTATACGCGCCGAAAGTATCCGCAAGGCCGAATAGTCCGAATGCGACGCAAGAAAGCAGTATTGTTATAACAAGTCTGAACTCTTTGTGTTTAAGTCCGCCGGCTCCCATTTTAAAGGCGCTTTTCATAGGAAGTTTTGATTTTATAAGGCTGAATTTTTTAGCTTTATCAACCGAAATATTTTCGCAGTCGGTCTTTTTAAATTTGCGGTTAACGCCTTTTTCTTTTACAGTTAGTTTTAAATCACCGCTTTTTAAAGAGTCGATATATTCGTTAATTTTGTTTAAATCGTCTTCGGTTAAATGATAACCGCCCTTTACGGTTACGGTATTTTCTTCAAAAGCAAGCGTTTCTTTCGGCGAAGCGCTGTTATCATCGCTGTCTACCGTTATATCGTTAATAATACTTCCGTCGGCAAGTTCTATTATTCTGTCGGCGTAATTTTCGGCAAATTCACGGTCATGTGACACTACAATAACAAGCTTTTCACCAGAAAGTTTTTTTAGCGTATCAAAAACATGTCTGCCGGTGTTTGAGTCAAGCGCGCCTGACGGTTCGTCTGCCATAATAATTTCGGGATTTTTTACAAGCGCGCGGGCAATAGCTACACGCTGTTTTTGACCGCCCGAAAGTTCGTTTGGCTTGCGATTGCCGTAGCCTGCTAAATCAACCTGACCTAAAATATCATTGATTATATCATCAGTGACCTTTTTGCCCTGCAATTTAAGCGCTATCGCTATATTTTCACCCACATTAAACTCATCAAGAATATTATACTCTTGAAAGATAAAACCGACATAGGTGTTTCGGTAAGAATCAAAATGACTTTGCTTAAAATCTTTTGAAGATACGCCGTTTATTATAATTTCACCGCTGTCATAACGGTCAAGACCGCCGAGCAAATTAAGTAAGGTTGATTTACCGCTGCCGGATTTACCGAGCAAAAACACCATACCTTTGTCCGGCAATTTTAAGTTTATATCTTTAAGAGCAGTAACCGGCACGCCTTTTTTGGGCTTATAAATTTTAGATAAATTCTTAATTTCAAGCATTTTTTAAACTCCTTGTTTAATAATTTTTAAGTTCGGCTTTTACATCGGCTAAAAATTCTTCCCAAGCGGATTCGTTGTCAACAAAATATTTAGGACATTCTTTGCCGGTTATATCGTAATGCCTAATGACATCTTTGGCTTTAAGTCCCGAATTGTCGCACAACCACGCTGTAAGTTTGACAAGCGAATTATATGTAGCCTCGTTAAATTTTCCGTCGTCATAAGGGTGACAAACCTCTACCGAAATTGTATCAAGATTTCGGTTGTTGCTTGCCGCCGATTTTTCATCAAGCGGAACGCACTGAATAACCTCACCGTCAAGACCTACCACAAAATGTGAACATACATCTGTGTCTGACTTGTTGAAATAGTCGCGGTTATTTTGCGCCGTCGAGCCGGGATTGCCGACATAATGAATAACAATATTGTTAATTTCGATAAGCTTTACGCCCGTGCGCGCCTTTCCTTTGTCTATAAGCTGAACACTTACATAATCGGGCGGGTCGAGTGTTTTGGCGTTTAATTTTTTAGGTTTTTTGTTTGCCGATAAGTAAACAAAAATTCCGACAGCCGTAACAATAAGCACCAGCAAAATTATTACAAAAGATTTTATTCTTTTTTTACGTCTTTTTCGGCGTTTAAGCATCAGTTTTTCATAGTTTGTAAGTTCTATTCCACTCATTTTTATTCCTTAATCAAATCAAAAGTTATAATAACTTTAAACAAATCTGCGTCTGTTACTATTTTAAGCGTTCCGTTTTGAAGTTCGGTAAGACTTTTTGCTATTGAAAGTCCAAGTCAG
>JAXJVR010000067.1:0-3632 GCA_036308405.1 Acutalibacteraceae bacterium | reverse complement strand
TCTCTCCCTCAGTCAGCTTCGCTGACAGCTCCCTCATCAGAGGGAGCCTAGAAAATTATAATAAACATTATTTTTAATTTTTAAAAAGAAAATTTTATTTACAAATATTAACGCTCAAAATCTTTGCCGAACTGTTAAGTTTTTCAAAACAAATTTCATAATTTGAAAAAACAAAGGCATATTTTTCATTTTCGGTTTTATAAGAAGGCGCAGGGTCTTGCTCAATTATTTTTATAATTTGTTCTTTTGTTTTTAAATCAATGTTTTTAAAAACATCTTCATCATAAAAAACATCTATTTTGTAGTCTTTAAAGCTGTCGCTGAAAGAGCCGGTTGCATCAGGCTTGCAGTCACAGTAAGGAATATACGGCTTTATATCAAAAATAGGGGTGTTATCAAGCAAGTCAACACCGCTTACCACTAAAATTTTGCCTGAATTTTTATCGGTTTTAATTTTTTCAAGTTTTACGCACGAAAGACCTAAATTATTAGGTCTGAAAGGCGAACGCGTGGCAAAAACGCCTCGGCGCTCGTTTCCGCCGAGTCTCGGGGGACGAACGGTAGGCAAAAATTTTTCCCGGTGATTTTTTGAAAAGTCAAAAATAAGCCAAAGGTAAGAATATTCCTCTATTCCGCGAAGCGCGTCGGGATTTCTGAACTCTTTTTCAAATATAATCTCACCTGTTATTTGTTCTATAATTCCGCTTTGACGCGGAATACCGAATTTTTCTTTAAAGTCGGTTTTTATATGAGCAATGGGTTTAATTTCCATAAAAATTTCCTTTTTTTATTTGAATTATAGCATAATATTACATAAAAAACTATACTTGACGCGAAAAATGTGTTATAATCTAAAAAAATTTTTAAGGAGCAAAACAATGGAATTTAATGTAAATCATCCCATAATATTTTTAATTGTGGGAATAATTATCGCCGTCGTTTTGGCACAGTCGGTATTTTTTCTTGTAAAAGCGCTTAAACGCGCAAAAGAAATAGGTATGGAAACTAAAAAGTTAAAAAGAATTATAATTTCTGCGGCAATTTTTACCGTTGCGCCGGCGGTAGCGATAGTAGTAAGCGTAATAGCACTTTCAAAAGACCTGGGTATTGCGCTTCCGTGGTTAAGGTTAAGCGTAGTCGGCTCTATGTCTTATGAAACAATCGCCGCCACAAACGCCTTAAGCGGTATGGGACTTGAATTCGGCAAGATTGCAAACCTTGACGCAAAGCAGTATGTAACAATAGCGTTTGTTATGACAATCAGCATTATGGTCGGCATCTGGCTTGTTCCGCTTCTTTGCAAAAAGATGAAAACCGGACTTATAAATATGAAAAACAAAGACGCAAAATGGCTTGATATTTTTCAGTCTTCTATGTTTATAGGTATGATTTCTGCATTTGTCGGCTTTGTATTTTGCGATTTTTCGGGCGTATTCAAGGGAGATACAACGGGACTTATTCCCGTGCTTGTAATGGCAGTTTCTGCTCTTACAATGCTTCTTGCGGGCGCTTTGATGAAAATTACAAAAGCACGTTGGATAAATGACTACGCATTACCTATAAGCCTTATTGCAGGTATGGCAAGTGCCATTCCGATAACCGCTTGGTTAGGTTGATAAAAGGGGGTTAAAATTATGAAAAAAAATAATTCTTGTTCTTATATGGATAAAGTTTATTCATGCGGTAACAGATGGAATATTTCGGTAATGATTTTGCTTTTGGCATTTCCGTTTTTAATCTCTTTAATTTTTAAGGCTCTTCCCGATTGGAACGGTCTTATAAAAGGTCTTGTGGCAACTGCACCGATGTATTGGGCGGTCGGTGTTGTAGAGGTAATAACCTACATACCTATGCTCGGCGCGGGCGGCGCATATCTTTCGTTTGTTACGGGCAATATTTCAAACCTTAAACTGCCCTGCGCGCTCGGTGCGTTAGAGCAGGCAGGCGTTTCTGCCGACAGCGAAGAGGGCGAGGTTATATCTACAATAGCGATAGCTGTTTCAAGCATTGTTACAACCGTTATAATTATTTTAGGTGTAATTTTGATAATTCCTTTACAGCCGATTTTACAGCATCCGTCATTGCAACCTGCTTTTGAACAGATTTTGCCTGCGCTTTTCGGCGGACTCGGAATAGTATTTATTTCTAAAAACTATAAAATAGCCATAGCGCCCGTAATTTTAATGCTTTGCTTGTTTATGTTTACGGGACTCGGCGCCGGTGACGTAGGTATTATGGTGCCGGTGGGCGTTGTCTTTACAATAGCGGTAAGCCGTATAATGTATAAAAAAGGATGGCTTTAAGAAATGTGGATATTATACTGTATTTTAGCGTTTATTGCGGTTTTGCTTTTGGTAATACTTATTCGCACTCTTTGCTTTAAACCCGAAGCGCAACCCCAAATTTCAAGCGAAGAGGTATCTTTTGACAAAGAAAGTTCGGTAGACGCGTTGGCGCGGCTTATCCGTTGCAAAACGGTGTCTTATCTTGATTCATCGCTTGAAGACGATGCCGAGTTTGAAAAACTTATAAATCTTTTGCCCGAACTTTATCCCGAAGTTTTTGCGGCGTGTGAGTTTAAAAAACTGCCTGACCGCGCGTTGCTTTTTAAATGGACGGGTAAACAGCACGAAAAACCCACCGTTTTGATGGCGCACTATGATGTTGTTCCTGCTGATGAGGAATATTGGGAAAAACCGCCCTTTGACGCCGTTATAGAAGACGGAGTTCTTTGGGGCAGAGGCTCGCTTGATACAAAGGTTACATTTAACGGTATTCTGTTTTCTGCAAACACGCTTATCAAGCAGGGTTATACACCCGAAAACGATATATATTTTGCCTTTTCGGGCGGTGAAGAGATAAACGGTAACGGCGCGGTTAACATAGTAAATTATTTTAAAGAAAATAATATAACGCCAGACCTTGTTGTCGATGAAGGCGGAGCCGTGGTTGAAAATGTTTTTCCCGGAGTAAAAAAGCCTTGCGCAATGATAGGCATAGCCGAAAAAGGTTTGCTTAATTTAACATTTTCGGTAAAATCTAACGGCGGTCACGCGTCTTCGCCTGCGCCTCATACACCGATAGGCGTTCTTTCAAAAGCGTGTTGCAGGGTTGAAAACAAGCCGTTTAAAATGCACATAACAAAACCCGCCGCAGAAATGTTTAATACGCTCGGCAGACATTCAAATTTTTTGTTTAGAATGATTTTCGCTAATTTGTGGCTGTTTAAAGGCGTAATAAATATGATTTGCAAAAAAAGCGGAGGCGAGCTTAACGCGCTTGTTCGCACAACGGTAGCCTTTACTCAAAGCGAGGGCAGCTCTGTGCCTAATGTTATACCGCCGAAAGCCACAATGACCGCAAATTTAAGGCTTAACCATAAAGATACGGTTGAAAGCGCGGTAGAGCGTATAAGAAAAACCATAAAAGACGACAGTATCGAGCTTACCGTAGGCAACAATATGCAACCGAGCCGAATTTCACAGACAAATTGCGAAGCGTTTGACAAAGTCGCTTCGGCTGTCACTGCCACCTGGAAAGACTGCCTTGTTTCGCCATATTTAATGGTGCAATGCTCCGACAGCCGTCATTACGGCGCTATAAGCGATAAGGTTTATCGTTTTTCGGCAATG
>JAXJVR010000066.1:0-8872 GCA_036308405.1 Acutalibacteraceae bacterium | reverse complement strand
GGTTAACACTATATCTTCGCAATTTAATCTTGTATTATTTGCATACGGCAGGCGAAATTCCTGTTTCTCAAAAGATTTTAAAACACCCTTTTTTTCAAGCGTATTTATAACCGACAGCGAAACACCGCTGAAATACTGCAATTCTTTTACCGAAACCGTGCCTGCTGTTTCAACAATATCGGCAATTTCACGCTGACGCGCGGTAAGTTTTATTCCGCTTATATCATCGTTTAAAGCAACATATCTGCGCGTAATATCTTGCATACGGCGAACCGAAATTTGATTTTTAATTACAGCCTGTTTTTCGCACAATGACTGCAAAATATCGTCTGCGCTGTCAAAAGAACTTTCTATTTTTTTAAGCGGTAATTCACCGTTTGATTTTAAATAATCATATATTTGCTTTTCACTCTCGTTAAGAAGCGTCGTAGAACAAAATTCACTGTTTGCAGAATAATAATCTGTCAAACGGTAATTAAGACCTGCGGGCAGCATTGTATGAATTGCGTCAAAATATGTGCAAAAAACATTATTTTTAAGCCACTCGCACATCATTATCATTTCGCTGTTTAAAATCGGCTCTTTATCTGTAACAGATAAAATTTCTTTTGTCTTCGGTGATACTTCACCCACCGAAACACTTAAAATCATACCCTGCTTTTTTGAGTTGCCCATACCGAAAGGCACGGTAACCCTGCAACCCGCTTTAGCAACATCGCGCAAAGCATCCGGCACAATATAAGAATAGCGCTTATCAAAAGAGCCGACAGCGCCATCAATTACAATTTCTGCAACACAATGACACATGCCGACCCCTCCTTAAAAAATCACCGTAAAAATCAAAGACCCTTTTCGTGAGCTAATTTGTCAATAGCAATGCTTACGGGCTTTTCGGTTAAAATCTGACCGTCTTCTTCCGCTTCGTTTGAAATATTGCGTGCACAGTTTGCAATATCCATAACAAGCGCATAACGGTTTTCGTAATTTTCAATCAACTTACCTATATTTTTATTAAGCATAAATCATCATTTCCTTTCTTATTTGCCTAAAACTTTATTTATAATATTAAGATTGCGGTCGGTTTTAAATCGGTCAACCGACATAATCTCAACAATATTATCAACTGCGGTATCAAGACAGTCGTTAACAACAATATAATCGTATTCGACTGCGCGTTCAATTTCACCCAAAGCTTCATCCAACCGCTTTGCGATTACATCTTCGCTGTCGGTGCCCCTGCCTTTAAGGCGAGTTTTTAACACCTCAAGCGACGGAGGCATTATAAAAATGCTGACCGCATTGGGCATTTTTCGGCGTATTTGCTCTGCGCCGTTTACATCAACCTCAATTATCATATCACGACCGCTTTCTACGCAGTCAACAACCGGAGCCTTTGGAGTTCCGTAATAATTGCCCACAAATACATTGTGTTCAAGCAGTTGGTCGTTTGCTATCATTTCTTCAAAATGTTCACGGGTTACAAAATTATATTTTTCACCCTCGACCTCGCCTTCACGCATAGGTCTTGTAATCGAAGAAATTGAAAAAGCAACCTGCGGGCATTTTTCAAAAATCTTTTTTAAAACCGTGTCTTTGCCCGAACCCGACGGACCGGATATTATATAAACTCTTCCTTTATTCATCGTCTTCCTCATCATCTACGGCATTTTCGTCTGTTATGCGGTTTGCCACAGTTTCAGACTGCAGGTAGGTTAAAATTATATGGTCGCTGTCGGTAATTATAACCGCACGGGTTCTTCTTCCGTGGGTAGCGTCTATCAGCGTTCCGCGTTCTTTGGCATCTTGTATGATGCGTTTAATCGGTGCTGATTCCGGACTTACTATCGCTATCATACGGTTAGCCGAAATCATATTGCCGAAGCCTATGTTTACAAGTCGCATAAAATATCCCCTTGCCGATATTACTCAATATTTTGAATTTGCTCTCTTATTTTTTCAATCTCTGACTTAATTTCAACAACTACCTTGTTGATTTCTATGTTTTGAGATTTAGAACCTATTGTATTGGTTTCACGGTTCATTTCCTGAACTATAAAATCAAGTTTACGGCCAACAACGCCGCCCTCATCAAGCAAAGCGCACAAAGACGCTATATGACTGCGAAGTCTTACCGTTTCTTCGGCAACGGCTATTTTGTCGGCGTAAATTGCGGTTTCGGTAAGCAACCTTTGTTCATCAATCTGAACATCACCTATAAGCTCTTTTATTTTCTGCTCAATTTTTTCACGGTATTCACGCACCGTTTCGGGTGAGCGTTGTTCGATAAAATCAACCTGCTTTAAAATAAATTCGGCTCTGCCCTTAACATCTGACGCCAAGCGCTCGCCCTCGATAGCTCTTGCTGATATAAAATTATCAATAGCTTCGCTTGCCGCAGTAAGCGTAAGTTCTTTTACCTTTTCTTCGTTTATATCACGCTTTTTAACCGTGAATATATCGGTGTTGCCCACAAAGGACGATGCTTTTAAATCATCTTTCAGTTTGTAGTCTTTTGCAAGCTTTCTCAAAGCCGAAACATACGCGTCGGCATAAGCCTTGTTCACCGAAAGTTCTACCGAGTTTGCGGACACATCTTCAAACTGAACCGATAACTCAATTTTGCCTCTTGAAATTTTTTGTTGACAAAGGCTTTTTAAAGAATCATCTAAAAACTGAAACGCTCTCGGTATTCTTGATGTATACTCAAAATACCTATGATTTACCGACTTGATTTCGACAGTGATATTAAATTCATCGGATGAAACTTTTCCCCTGCCGAAACCTGTCATACTTGTAATCATAACATAACACACCACGCAGATTATATAATAATAGTTATTATGATATTTTATCAAAAAAAAAGCATAATGTCAATCAAAACGAGCATTTATATTGCCTCTAAATATAAAATTTTTTTATAAATCTGAATATTTTTCACAAAAAGCCCTTGACTGATAAAAAATTTTGTGTTATTATAATTTGCGTTGCGAATGCAGGTGTAGTTCAATGGCTAGAATTCCAGCCTTCCAAGCTGGCTATGTGGGTTCGATTCCCATCACCTGCTCCAAAGAAAAACTGCGATTTCTTTTGAAATTGCAGTTTTCTTTTTTATAACTTTATTTAAGCAAAAGAGCGACTGACCGTAAAGTCATCGCTCTTTTATATCATTGCTTATTTATAATTTTAGGTTCTCCGCCGTCTACCGTATCGGCTGTAATAATAATTTCAGCTACATCTGATTCAGACGGCATTTCAAACATCAAATCTTGCAAAGTAGACTCTATTACCGAGCGCAAACCTCTTGCGCCGGTTTTATTTTTTATGGTCTGCTGCGCAATTTTATCAAGCGCTTCCTGTTCAAAAGTAAGTTTAATATCATCAAGGGCAAAAAGTGCCTGATACTGCTTAACGATTGAATTTTTAGGCTCGGTCATAATGCGAATAAGCGTTTCCTTATCCATAGCATCAAGAGTTGTTATAACCGGCAATCTGCCTACAAGTTCGGGTATAAGACCGAATTTTACCAAGTCCTGCGGAGTTGCAAGCTTTGAAAGTTGCTGTGCCTCAAGGCTTTTAGGTGATTTAATATCAGCACCGAAGCCTAAACTGCTTCCGCCCATACGGCGTTCGATAATTTTATCTATACCTTCAAAAGCGCCAGCACAGATAAACAAAATATTGGTAGTGTCAATCTGTATAAATTCTTGTTGAGGATGTTTTCTTCCGCCCTGCGGAGGCACATTAGAAACGGTGCCCTCAAGAATTTTAAGCAACGCTTGCTGAACGCCCTCACCGCTTACATCGCGAGTGATTGACGCATTTTCGCTCTTGCGCGAAATTTTGTCGATTTCATCAACATAAATTATGCCGTGTTCTGCCTTTTCTATATCATAATCGGCAGCCTGAATAAGCCTTAACAGTATATTCTCAACATCTTCGCCTACATAACCGGCTTCGGTTAAGGTTGTAGCATCGGTTATGGCAATCGGCACATCAAGTATTTTTGCAAGAGTTTGCGCAAGCAATGTTTTGCCGACACCCGTAGGTCCTAACATAAGCACATTGCTTTTTGAAAGTTCAACATCGGACGGTGTTGCCTTATACACGCGCTTATAATGGTTATAAACCGCAACCGAAAGCGTCTTTTTAGCCTCGTCCTGACCGATTACATATTCATCAAGCAAAGCCTTAATTTCACGAGGTTTCGGTAAAACCTTTTCGGGTTCTTTTTTGCTTTTCTTTTTTTCTTTGTAGGCATTTTCGTCATCAAAGAGCAACGAAGAGCAAAAATTTATGCAACTGTCGCATATATATACGCCGGGTCCTTCCACAAGGCGAGTTACCTCGTCTTGTGTTTTTCCGCAAAATGAACAGCGTATTTCCATATCCATGTCTTTTGACATTAGGTATACCTCTTATCTTTTAGTAATAACCTTATCAATAAGGCCGTATTCAGCGGCCTCGGCAGCTGACATAAAGTTATCGCGCTCGGTATCCTGCTCGATAATTTCCAACGGCTTGCCGGTGTTTTCGGCTAAAATTTTATTGAGGTTACTGCGTGTGCGCTTAATATGGTCGGCATGAATAAGAATATCGGTAGCCTGACCCTGTGCTCCGCCCGAAGGCTGATGAATCATTATCTCGCTGTTAGGCAACGCATAACGCTTACCTTTAGCACCCGAAGAAAGCAGGAATGCACCCATAGATGCCGCCATACCCATACAAATAGTGCTTACATCGCATTTTATATACTGCATAGTGTCATAAATAGCAAGACCTGCAGACACAGAACCGCCGGGGCTGTTGATATAAAAGCTTATATCTTTATCGGGGTCTTGACCTTCAAGATATAAAAGCTGCGCGATTATAACGCTGGCAGACGCATCGTCAACCTGGTCATTAAGCATAATAATTCTGTCGTTTAAGAGCCTTGAAAAAATATCATAAGAACGCTCTCCGCGACTTGTTTGTTCAAGTACATAAGGAATTAAAGTCATATCCATAGCAAAATACCTCCTATACTGCAATATTATTAACGACTAAACTGTTTTATAAACAATTTATTTCTCTGTTTTCTTTTCAGCGGCTTTTTTAGCCTCTTTTTTCTCGTCTACCGCATCGGTAATTACGGCATTTTCCTTAACAAAGTCGATAGCCTTGCCTACAGCAACATCTTTTTCAACTTCGCTTGCGGGAATAACAGCCTTAACCTTGTCAGCTTCTACACCGTAGCTCTCTGCAAGTTTAGCATATTCTGCGTCAATTTCTTCTTCGGTAGCCTTAATGTTTTCAAGTTCAACAATCTTTTCAAGAGCCAAACGGAACTTAACCTGCATTTCTGCTTGAGGACGGAATGTATCACGGAACTGCTCAATAGTGCTGCCGGTATACTGCAAATATAAATCAAGGCTCATACCCTGTGACTGCAAACGGTATGCAAATTCTTCTACCGACTGGTTAAGACGGTTTGTAAACATTGCTTCGGGGATTTCACCCTTAATTCCGTCAACAATCTGCTCAACAAGAATATTTTCAACTGTCTCTTCGGCAGCCTTCTTCTTGCGCTCAACAGCCTTTTTCTTGATGTCTGCCTTAAATTCTTTAAGTGTGTCAAATTCGCTTACATCTTTAGCAAATTCATCATCAACTGTGGGCAATTCACGAACTTTAATTTCATGAAGCTTTGTTTTAAATACAGCGGGTTTGCCTGCAAGGTCCTTTGCGCCGTAATCTTCGGGGAAAGTAACCTCAATATCAAACTCATCACCGATGTTTTTACCGATAATCTGGTCTTCAAAACCGGGGATAAACTGACCCGAACCGAGTTCAAGCGAATGACCCTCTGCCTTGCCGCCTTCAAATGCAACGCCGTCTGTAAAGCCTTCAAAATCAATTACAACCGTATCGCCTTTTTTAGCAGCTCTGTCTTCTACAGAAACCATACGCGCGTTGCGCTCTTGTATAGACTTAACTTCGGCGTTAACCTCGGCAGCGTCAACCTTAACAAGCGGTCTTTCTGCCTTTAAGCCCTTGTATTGAGTAAGTTCGATTTCGGGATAAGTTGTTACGCTTACCTTAAAATCAACGCCGTCTGCTTTAGAAATAGACACAAGGTCAAAGTCCATCTTATCGTCGATAACTTTAAGACCGGACTCGGTAATAGCAGCGTCAACAGCGTCTGAATAAAGCAGATTTAAAGCGTCTTCAAAGAAAACCTCTTCGCCGTAATAGGTTTCAACATAGTGAAGCGGTGCTTTACCCTTTCTGAAACCCGGAACGGTAATCTTTTTACCGTTTTTGCGATAAGCCTCTTTAATTGCTTCGCGGAACTGTTCACCGTCGATAACGATTTCGAGTTGATAGCGATTTGTTTCAATCTTGTTTGTTTCTTTTAATGTCATTTTTTATATACCTCCGCATACGAAGCCCATAAGACCCCATACTAAATAATACTGATTATACCATAAAATAGTAAAAAATCAAGGCTTTTTTACTGCCAATTATGTCCGCACTTTTAAATTTTTATAAAAAATATTATAATTTTTTAAATTCTTTACACCGCGATACAAAAACGGGTGTAAAGTCGACGCTGTCGCACGCAATCAACCGCATTTTTATATCTTTATAACTATCCACCGCATTATAAGCGCCCTTGCCGTGTATATGACCGTAATAAACCTGTTTTATTCCGTATTTTTCTAAAACAGACAAAATTTCTTCACACATAAATTCACTGTATATAGGCGGATAATGCAAAAAAACTATAGGTATAGCACCGTCATTTATTGCAAGCTGTATCGAGCGTTCAAGCCTGCCGCACTCACGAGTGATTATTTTTTTATCTTTTTCACCGCTTCCGTCATAAATCCAACCGCGAGTTCCGCAAATTGCAATATTGCCGTCCGAATAACAATTATTATGCAAAATATTTATTGTATCAAAATTATTTTTTTCAAAAAATTCGTTTATTTTGCTTGCGGTGCTCCACCAAAAATCGTGATTGCCTTTTAGTATTATTTTTTTACCCGGCAGGTTATTTATAAATTCAAAGTCAGGTTTAGATTGCTCAAGCGAAATACCCCAAGAAATATCACCCGCTATAATTACGGTATCATCTTCATTTACTAATTTTCCCCAATTTTTTTGCAGTCGCTCAACATAATTGTCCCAACCGCCGAAAATATCCATAGGTTTATCGGCGCCGAGCGGCAAATGCAAATCCGCTATTGTAAATAAATTCATTTTTGATGTTTCACCTGCCTTTGAATATAATTTAAAAAACAGTAAATAATAATTTTGGCTCAAAGCCGGAAAGGATTGATATTATGGATAATATGTCAAATTGCAAAACCGAAAATTGCATAAGTTGCTCGGTTAAAAACTGTGTTCATCACACCGAAAATGACTCATGCTCCGCAGGCACAATCAAGGTTGGCAATCGCACAGCCTGCACCTGCAGTGAAACCTGCTGTGACACCTTTAAGGCAAAACAGTAATTTTGCGACAAATATCCGACTCATACCGAGTCGGATATTTCTTTTCAGTTAATTTTAAGGCATTTGCAAACCGCGTTATACATATCGTTTTTGTCATAAACATCTTTAAATCTTGCGGTTGCATTTTTAAGTTCGGCTATAGGAGTAGGAACTGATGTATTAGTAAAGTTTGATAATGCGTCCACCGTATCAAATTCACTTTCGGGAATTTCATTTGTAAGCGCCGATAAAACGCTTTTTGCAAATTTATACGGTGAAGCAGTCGAAGCAATAAGCACGGGGCGCTTATCGCCTGTTTTTTCAAAATACTGTTCATAAGCATTTACCGCAACCGCCGTATGCGTATCACACAAATAACCGTAATCGGAAAAAGTCTTTTTGATTGTTTCAAGCGTGCCTTTATCGTCACAGCAAGCACCGTAAAAAATGCTTTGTAATTTTGAAAGAATTGTGTCGCTTACCGTAAATTTGCCCTCAGTCGAAAGTTTTGACTGAATATCTGCAATATACTTATCGTCGCCGTCTGCCAAAAGATAAAGCATACGCTCAAGGTTGCTTGAAATAAGTATATCCATAGAAGGTGACATTGTTGTATAAAAATCACGGTTGCGGTCATAAACACCGGTATTTATAAAATCGGTAAGAACATTATTTGCATTTGATGCGCAAATAAGTTTGTTAATCGGCACACCCATCTCTTTTGCAAAATAAGCAGCCAAAATGTTGCCGAAATTACCGGTGGGAACAACTACATTAAAACCGCCGGACAAGTCATCACCCTTGCTTAACATATCACAGTAAGCCGAAACATAATAAATAATCTGCGGAACAAGTCTGCCCCAGTTAATCGAGTTTGCAGATGAAAATTCCATTCCGTTTTGCGCCAAAACATTTTTAATTTCGGCATCGGTAAATATCTTTTTTACTCCCGATTGAGCATCGTCAAAATTGCCCTTTATAGCGCAAACATGAACATTATTACCCTTTTGTGAGTCCATCTGCAATTTTTGCATAGGACTGACACCGTCGCAGGGATAAAAAACGATTATTTCGGTATTTTCAACATCTTTAAAGCCTTCAAGAGCCGCCTTACCGGTATCGCCCGAAGTTGCAACCAAAATAACGGTCTTTTTACCGTCTGAAATTTTCTTTGTAGAGGTTGTAAGCAAATACGGCAAAAGCTGAAGAGCCAAATCTTTGAATGCGCAAGTCGGTCCGTGCCACAACTCTAATATATTTATGCTATCGCCAAGCTGCGCTATCGGCGCCGGATTTTCAAAATCAAAGCTTCCGGTATATGCGCCGTTTACACAATGCTTTATCTCATCATCGGTAAAATCTGTGAGATATTTTTTAAGTATATACTCTGCTCTGCC
>JAXJVR010000065.1:0-1718 GCA_036308405.1 Acutalibacteraceae bacterium | reverse complement strand
GTATATATAATATACTTATCGCGTAAGCGTAAAATTTTTATTCAGAGTAGACAGTAGGGCGTTAAGTGTTGTGTGAACGGGGAGTTGTCACGCAGACGAAAAGTTTTTTAAACTTGCGGTTTTGCTGTCGCATCCCGCTGACAAAATAATAGTCGTTCTGTTTTACAAAAAACACCTCCTATTATCTGTTAGTTACGGATGATTGGAGGTTATTTTTATGAAAAAAACAAGCATTAAAAAAATCTGTTTATCGGCTGTTATGGCGGCGCTTTATGTGGGACTTGACTTTTTAGCGGTAACTGTAAGCGCGCCTTTGGGCGGAAATATGAAGCTATCGCTTAACGGTCTGCCCGTCATAATAATTTCGGCATTTTTCGGCCCGTGGTGGGGCGCGGCAACCGGTTTTGTTGGGGCGTTTATAGGTCAGCTTTTAACATACGGCTTAAGTGCCACTACTTTTTTGTGGGTTCTTCCGGCGGTTTTCAGAGGTATAGTTTTCGGCTTTTTATTTAAGGCGTTTAAAAGCTCACTTAAACCGCACATATTATGCATTGAAACCGTTATAAGCGGTTTTGTTGTAACAGCGGTTAACACGGCTGTTATGTATGTAGACAGCATAGTATACTGCTACCCGATAGTGCTTTTAGGTGTATCGCTTATAAACCGCATACTTGCCGCAACTATAACATCGGTTGTATTTGCGCTTATTTTGCCGCCTATTTTAAAAGTGCTAAAAAAAGCTGTAAAAATTTAATTTTTATTTTTATAAAAACTGCTGTGATGTAATTTTAAACATCACAGCAGTTTTGTTTTTTAATTCCACTTAAAATCACTGCACAGCAAGGTGGTTTTATCGTTTTGAACGGTTAATATTCCGCCGCCTATTTCGGCGGTTTTTTCGGTTTCATCGGGCAAGACCACCTTACACTTGCCGGGTTTTACCGCCGTTATAAACGGTATATGCCCTGCAAGAACGGCAAGCTCACCCTCTGTTCCGCGAAGCATAATTGCAAATGCGTCGCCGTCAAACTTATTGCCGTCGGGTGTTGAAACGGTAAGATGATAGGTGTTCATTACTTACCACCCTTTTTTGCCTTTTCGACAGCCTCGTCAATAGTGCCTACAAACAAGAACGCGCTTTCGGGCAGGTCGTCGTGCTTGCCCTCGATAATTTCTTTAAAACCGCGCACCGTTTCGCTTACGGGCACATAGGTGCCGGGTATGCCTATGAATTTTTCGGACACATGGAACGGCTGTGAAAGAAAACGCTGAATTTTGCGCGCGCGGCTTACAAGCAGTTTGTCCTCATCAGAGAGTTCATCCATACCCATAATGGCGATAATATCCATAAGTTCTTTATATCTTTGAAGTATTCGCTGAACTTCTCGCGCAACACTGTAATGCTCTTCGCCCAAAACCTCTGCAGAAAGGATACGGCTTGTTGACTCAAGCGGGTCAACCGCGGGGTAAATACCTTGTGAAGCAATGTCACGCGATAAAACGGTGGTTGCGTCAAGGTGGGCGAAAGTTGTGGCAGGGGCAGGGTCGGTAAGGTCATCGGCAGGCACATAAACCGCCTGAATTGATGTTATAGAACCTTTTTTTGTAGATGTAATACGCTCCTGCAAAGCGCCCATTTCGTTAGCGAGGGTAGGCTGATAACCTACGGCTGACGGCATACGTCCGAGCAACGCGCTGACTTCACTGCCGGCTTGGGT
>JAXJVR010000064.1:0-3208 GCA_036308405.1 Acutalibacteraceae bacterium | reverse complement strand
TTTCTGCTATGTAGGGCAGGGGTTTACTCCTGCCGAAAGACAACGCTGTTTTGCGGTGAGAGGCAAGCCCTCACCCTACTATATGTGTAAATTAAAATCAGATTATAACAAAACGCACACCCCAAAGCGAATTGCTTTGGGGTGTGATTGTATGTGTTACTTTTATTCTTTATTTGCTTCTTCGATTATTTTTTGCGCGATATTTGACGGAACGGTTTCATATCTTGCAAACTCAAGCGTAAATGTTGCAGTGCCCTGCGTCAGCGAACGCATTGCAGTAGAAAAGTCAGACATTTCAGCGGTGGGAACTTCGCCTACTATTTCCTGCATTTTATTTTCCATAGGATTCATACCTATGATTCTGCCTCTGCGTTTGTTAATATCGCCGATTACATCGCCGAGCATATCATCAGGAACTAAAACCTTAAGCGTACTTATAGGCTCAAGCAAAACAGGGCTTGCGTTTGTAATACCCTCTTTAAAAGCGATAGATGCCGCCGTTTTAAATGCCATTTCCGAAGAGTCAACCGGATGGTAAGAACCGTCTACAAGGGTTGCCTTAATGCCTACCATGGGGTAGCCTGCAAGCACTCCCTTTTGAATTGAGTCGCGCAGTCCCTTTTCAACCGCGGGGAAGAAGTTTTTAGGCACGGCGCCGCCGAATACCTTTTCTTCAAAAACAAGTCCGTCGCTGTCGCACGGTTCAAACTCAATCCAAACATCACCAAACTGACCGTGACCGCCCGACTGCTTTTTGTGTCTGCCCTGCGCTTTAACCGCTTTTTGTATGGTTTCACGATAAGCAATCTTCGGTTTTTGAAGCACAACCTCACAGCCGAATTTTGATTTAAGCTTTGACACAACAATATCGGTATGCTGTTCGCCCAATGTGCTCATTATAAGCTCGCGGGTTTCACTGTCATTTTCAATTTTAAGGGTTGGGTCTTCTTCGCAAATTCTTGAAAGTCCCGAATTGATTTTTTCTTCATCACCCTTTTTAGCAGGGTAAATAGCAGTTTTAAGCGTAGGCGCGGGGAACGGTATTTTTGCAACCTCAACATTGCCCGTAGCCGACAGTGTATCACCGGTTACGGTAGCGCCCAATTTAGACACGGCGCCGATATCTCCAGCCGCAATTTCATCGGCATCTTCAAGCTTGCCGCCTTTAAGCCACATAACTTTAGAAAAGCGTTCTTCTTCACCGGTGCGGTTGTTTTTAAGTTTCATATCGCCGGTAGCCTTACCCGAAATTACTTTAAAATACGAAAGCTTACCTACAAACGGGTCGGCTATTGTTTTAAATATAAACAATGCGTTTTCACCCGAAGCGTCGGGTGCGGAGCTGGTGCCGTCTGCCATTTTAATTTGACATTCAGCCGCCGAAGGTAAAATTTCGGTTATACTGTCAGCAAACAGCGCTATCGCGTCACCGGTCTGCTGAACACCGCAGTATACAGGGCATATATCGCCCGATTTTACGCCGATTTTAAGACCTGATTTTATATCTTCGGCAGTAAGCTCTTCACCGCCGAAATATTTTTCCATAAGCGTTTCATCAACCGAAGCTACCGCTTCTATAAGCATTTCACGCATCTGGGATACCTCGGTGCTGTCGGGCATAGCCGTGTCGGTCAAATTTATACCGTCGGCGGTATACGCCTTGTTTTCAACCAAGTCGACATAGCATTTAACGGTATCATCTTCTATGTAAGGAACAACAACCGGACATATAACCGCGCCGTAGTTAGCAACAAGCGCCGAAATTACGCGATAAAAATGAGCGTGTGTAGAATTTAGTTTGCCTACAAAAAAGGCTGTTGCCTTGCCGGCATTGCGCGCTCTTTCAACCGCCTGCTTTGCGCCTACGGTAAGGCCCGATTTACCCGATATTGTAACTATAACGCTGTCTGCCGCGGCAAGAGCCTCGCTTACGCCGCCTGCAAAGTCAAAAAGTCCCGGCGCGTCAATAAGATTTAGTTTTGTGTCGCCTTTTTCAAGAGCATATACAGCGGTATAAACCGAGCAACCGCGCTTTTTTTCTTCTGCGTCAAAATCAAAAACCGATGTTCCCTCTGAAGTATTACCTATTCGCTCGATAGCTTTTGAATGATAAAGCACAGAACTTGCAAGGGTAGATTTACCCGAATTTCCGTGACCTAAAAATGCAATGTTTTTAATTTTGTCAGCTGAATAGTTTTTCATAAGTGAACTCTCCTTTGTGAACTTCTCTAAAGTTCTGATTACCGAATAATTATAACACACACTTTTAGCAATTACAACTAATTTTTTTAAGAGTTTTAATTTTTTTTGTTTAAAAGTCACAAATTGTCATATTTTCTGCAAGATACGGTCAAATTGTTACAAAATTGAAACCATTTGTAACCGAATTGTTGCTTAATTTTTCGGCGCAAAGGATATATAATATAATACATAAAGTTACGAAAGGGCGTGTAAGTGATGAAAAAACTTTTAAGTTTGTTTATGTCGGTTGTTATGCTGGCACTTTGTTCATCGCTTATTACCCCCGTTGTTACAACCGGAAGCCAAGTCAGCGCGGCTGCGCCGAGCGATGCGGTTGACAAGGCTACCGAAACCCGCTTTTTGAATATGCTTAATCACAACTTTGTCTATGATGACGATTTTGACGATATAGATACTATTGTTAACAATTCGGTTTTGGCATTGCTTGATTTACGCGACAGCGAAAACGAAGACTATATTAAACAAATCTATGTCAAAGATTTTGTAAACAATATGTATGGCATTGAAATTGCCGATATGGGCAATCTTAACGCAGAGTTTCCGCAGATTGAGGGTTATATTTATATAATTCCGCGCGGATACACCGATTACAGCCACAAAATTATATCCGCAAAGCAGAACCCCGACGGCAGTTACACCGTTGTAAGCGAAGTTGCTGTTAAAAACCATGACGGCGCGGGTAAAACCGAAAAAGCCGAGTCGTTGTTTATTAAAAATGAAAATTCCGCGTTCGGTTATAATATGATTTATTGCAATTTTGTAAAAAGCGGTTCAGAAATCTGATAAAAACGCTAAAAAATACGGACAAAATAAATTTGTTCGTATTTTTTTTATTTTTTACTTGACAAACCGTGCAATAAACTATATAATAAATAGGCTCGGCAAAAACCGAAGCTTTAAACGGCTGTATAGCTCAGTTGGCTAGAGCATGCGGTTCATACCCGCA
>JAXJVR010000063.1:0-16738 GCA_036308405.1 Acutalibacteraceae bacterium | reverse complement strand
TACGTTATCACCAACAAAACATTCGTCGGTTGTTTGAATCATCCACTTAAAGCCGCCGATATCAACGATAATTTCATAATGCACGCCCAAAAAGTCAACCGAGGTTACAACGCCCTTTAGCATTCCTTCTTCAGCGGGAACAATGTCAACATCTTCGGGGCGCACTACAACATCAACGGTTTCATTTTTGCTGAAGCCTTTATCAAGGCACTCAAACAAATGCCCCGAAAATTCAGCCGAGAAGTCATTGTGCATAACACCGTCAAGTATATTTGATTCACCTATAAAATCAGCGACAAACGCGTTTTTCGGCTCGTTGTAAATATCTTGCGGAGTTCCTATTTGCTGAATTTTACCCTTGTCCATAACAACAACGCGGTCAGACATGGTAAGCGCTTCTTCTTGGTCGTGAGTTACAAATATAAATGTAATTCCAAGCTGACGCTGTATGCGGCGCAATTCTTTTTGCATATCTTTGCGCAGTTTAAGGTCAAGCGCCGCCAAAGGCTCATCAAGCAACAGAACTTTCGGTTTGTTTGCAATGGCGCGCGCAATAGCAACCCTTTGTTGTTGACCGCCCGACAGGGTAGAAACGCTGCGTTTTTCAAAGCCTTCAAGGTTTACAAGGCTTAACATTTCGGTAACGGTTTCTTTAATTTCTTTTTCTTTTAACTTTTTAACACGCAGACCGAATGCAATGTTTTCATAAACATTCAGGTGCGGAAACAGCGCATAACGCTGAAAAATGGTGTTAACCTGCCGCTTATAAGCAGGAACACCATTTATTCTTTTGCCTTCAAAAACAATTTCGCCTGCATCCGGTTCTAAAAAACCGGCGATAATTCGCAAGGTTGTTGTTTTTCCGCAACCCGACGGGCCCAAAAGCGTGATAAATTCTTTATCGCGAATATCAAGGTTTAAGCCGTCAAGCACCTGCTCGCCGTCAAACGAAACGAAAATGTCTTTCAGTTCGATAATATTTTGTTTTTCCATTTAAGCATCCCCCTTTGTCAAACACCCAAGTGTCGACAGCAGTAAAGTTTTACGTTTACCCTGCGCGATACCCCGGTTGCTTTTATGTATGCCCTGTTGACAAAGGGTTTTTCATAGCCCTGCAAAAATGCGGACTACGGCACACATTAGTTACAACCGTCTTTCTACACAGATGCGTTAAAGGTCGGTATGCGCGCACACCGACAAGAATAAAGATAATGCTAAACCGCCTAAATGTCAAGTAAATTTTGCAAAAAATGTAGAATTTTTTAATAAAATTTTGCACTGAAATTTATTAAACTTAATTTTTCTTATATTTACTCATAAATGCTCGGTTTTTCTCGGTTTTTGTTCAATTGGTTTCGCTGTATATTTAAAATGTTTATTTTGTCTTTTGTTTGTATTTGCCGTTTTTCTAGATTATAAATTAAAAAATTAAGCAATAATATATTATATGTTCATTTTAATTCTTGACAAGTTGTATATAAAAATAGTAAAATGTAATGGATATTATTTTGGAGTATTATGTCTTTTACTCTGTATCGGTAGGATGCAGATTATACATAACTAATTTAAAAAACGGAGGAAAAATTAATTTAATGAGTGAAACAAAGACACAATCAAAACGCACAAATAACGCCGGCAAATCACAGACAAATTCTGCTGCAAAGCTCGCGGTGCAAAATCTTGTAAGCGGCGGTAATAAAACCACCGGAACAAAACAGCAGGATACAAAATCCCGCGCTTCAAAAGCAAACGCTTCAAAAAGCGCTAATACAGCAAAAAATACCAATAAACAGTATCAAAAGAAGACCTCAACTAAAAGGCAGTCTGGCACTGCTTCGCAAAAACGCGGCGGTAATTCAAAAAAGCAGGTAACTCCCGTAAGAATAATACCACTCGGCGGTTTGGGCGAGATAGGTAAAAATATTACGGTTTATGAGTATGACGGTGATATGATACTTGTAGATTGCGGTATGACTTTTCCTGATGAAGACACACCGGGTATAGACACAATAATACCTGATTTTACCTATGTGCTTGAAAACCGTGATAAAATTAAGGGACTTGTTGTAACGCACGGTCACGAAGACCATATCGGCGCAATACCTTATTTGCTGAAAAACTTTAATCTGCCGATTTATGCCACAAGACTTACAATAGGTTTGATATCAGGCAAACTTAAAGAACACAAACTTTTGGGTGACGCAAAACTTAACGAGGTCAAGGCAGGAGAGACCGTAACCTTGGGTAAATTTAAGGTAGAATTTATTCATGTAAATCACTCCATTCCCGATGCGGTAGGCTTTGCTATTACATGCGGAGCCGGCACGGTTGTGCACATGGGTGACTTTAAGATAGATACCACTCCTATTGACGATAAGGTTATTGATATAGCCCGATTTGCCGAACTCGGTAAAAAGGGTGTGCTTGCAATGCTTTCCGACTCTACCAACGCAGAGCGCGCAGGTTATACATCATCCGAGCGTTTGGTAGGCGAATCTTTTTCAACGCTGTTTAAAAAAGCAGAGGGGCACCGCATAATAGTTGCAACCTTTTCTTCTAATATTCATCGTATACAGCAAATTATTGATGAGGCTGTCCGTTGCAAACGCAAGGTTGCGGTATCGGGCAGAAGTATGATAAATGTTGTAAATGTGGCTGCTGAACTCGGATATTTAAAATTGCCCGAGGGTGTGCTTGTAGATATTGATACCATTAAAAACTACGCGCCGCACGAACTTGTTGTTATAACCACAGGCAGTCAGGGCGAGCCTATGTCGGCATTGTCGCGTATGGCATCATCAGAACACCGTCAGGTAGAAATAAGCGCCGGTGATATGATTATAATTTCGGCTACTCCGATACCCGGTAACGAAAAACTTGTAAGCCGTGTTGTAAATGAGCTTATGAAAAAGGGCGCAAATGTTGTATATGAAAAAATGTATGATGTTCATGTTTCGGGTCACGCTTGCCAAGAAGAGCAAAAACTTATGTTAAGCATAGTCAAGCCTAAATATTTTATACCCGTTCACGGTGAACAAAAGCATCTTTTTAAGCATGCGCAGTTAGCGTATGCCATGGGTATGGATTATAACAGCGTTGTAATCGGCGCTAACGGCAATGTGTTTGAAGTGTCAAAGCAGGGCATAAAATGCACCGAAACGGTTACCGCAGGCAGAGTGCTTGTTGACGGACTCGGCGTAGGCGACGTCGGCAGTATAGTGCTTCGTGACCGTAAGCATTTGGCAGAAGACGGTATTATAGTAGTTACGGTTTCTATAGACGGCGTTACCCGTGAGGTTGTTTCGGGTCCGGATATAGTTTCACGCGGTTTTGTTTATGTAAAAGAATCCGATGAGCTTATGGCGCAACTTGACCGCATAGTCTGCAATGTGCTTGAAAACTGCTATGTTTTGGGTGTAAAAGATTGGAACACCATAAAAACACGCATCAAAGACAATGTGGCAAAATTCTTATATAACAAAACCCACCGTTCTCCTATGGTGTTACCTATTATAATGGAAGTATAATTTTAACGATTTGAAAGGAAGTTTTATATATGAAAGTAATTTTATTGCAAGATGTTAAGGGCAAAGGTAAAAAAGGCGAGCTTTGCAATGTGTCCGACGGATACGCGCGCAACTTTTTGTTCCCTAAAAATTTAGCTATTGAGGCAGACTCTGCCGCTATGTCAGAACTTAAAAGCCGTGAGTCTGCGGCAGCACATCACAAGCAGGAAGAAATCGACGCTGCCAAAGCGGTAGCCGCAAAGCTTGAGGGCAAAACCGTTACAATTAAGGCAAAAGCCGGCTCAAACGGCAGACTTTTCGGCAGTGTAACATCTAAAGAAATTGCCGAACAGTTAAAGGCAGAATTAGGTGTTGCGGTGGACCGCAAAAAAATGAGCGTTGCCGATATTAAAAATTTCGGCGATTATGCCGCAGAAATTAAGCTTTATACAGGTATAACAGCTAAAATTACAGTAAAAGTAACGGAGTAATTTTGTTATGAGTGATAACAGACTTATCTATGATATCGACAGTGGCAGACTGCCGTATTCAGTAGATGCCGAGCAGGCAGTTTTGGGTTCTATGATAATTGACCCTAACTGTATAAACGATGTTGCGGTTCAGGTCAGAACAGAATATTTTTATATTCCTCAACACCGTGAGATTTATTCCGCTATTTCATCAATGTATGAATTAAGCCAGTCGATTGATTTTATCTCGCTTCTTGAGCGTCTTAAAAAAGACGGCACTTATGATGAAGCGGGCGGCAAAGAATATCTTACCAAACTTGTTCAAACCGTTCCGTCATCGGCAAATGTTATGACCTATGTAGGCATTATTCGCGAGCAGTATTATCAGCGCGCTTTGATGGGTGCGGCACAGGGAATAATAAAGGATATTAACGAAAATGCAATGGATTCGGGCAAATTGCTTGACAGTGCCGAACAGCGCATTTTTGAAATCCGCGACGGCAGAGAAATAAGCGGACTTACACATATCAAAAATGTAATTGCTACCGAAACATACGATAGACTTACAAAGATAAACGACCCCGAAACGCGTGATGATTACATAGGTATACCGTCCGGTATAGGCGAGCTTGACAAGATGATAACCGGACTTAATAAGTCCGACCTTATAATTTTGGGCGCTCGACCCGGTATGGGTAAAACATCTTTTGCGCTTAATATTGCGCGCAATGTTGCGCTTCAGGCAGGCAAGACGGTTTGTTTCTTTTCACTCGAAATGACCCGTGACCAGTTAGCACAGCGTATGCTTTCAAGCGAGGCGGCAATAAAGAGTGAAAAACTGCGCACAGGCGACCTTGAGCCTGAAGAGTGGACAAGACTTACTCAAGCGGGTGAAAATTTGTCTAAAGCAGAAATTTATTTTGATGAAACATCAAATATAACCGTGCCCGAAATGAAGGCAAAGTTGCGCCGAATGAAGCGCGTTGATTTGGTTATAATCGACTATTTGGGTCTTATGCATACACCTCGCCAAAACGATAACCGTGTTCAAGAAATTTCGGAAATTACCCGAAGCCTTAAAATAATGGCAAAGGAACTTAAAGTTCCGATTATTGCCTGCGCACAGCTTTCGCGCGGAACCGAGCAAAAGGGCAAGTCGCATAAACCTGCTTTGGCGGACCTTAGAGATTCGGGTTCTATTGAACAAGACGCAGATATAGTTTTGTTCTTGTATCGTGATGCTTATTACGATGCCGAAAAAAGTTCCGATGAAGATTTGAGCGATAATTCAAAATCTGAGTGTATAGTTGCCAAAAACCGTCACGGTGAAACGGGCGTTATACCGCTTCATTGGGACGGTCAGTATACAAGATTTACATCGGTGGATGTGTTTAGATAATGTTAAAAAAGGTAAAAGAAGCGTGTTCGCGTTTTAATTTGCTTGAAAATGCCGGGCATATAACGGTTGCGCTTTCGGGCGGTGCGGACTCAATGGCACTGTTATACGCGCTGTTTAATTTAAAAGATGAATTAGGAATTCAAAAATTAAGCGCGGCGCATTTTAATCATCAAATTCGCGGGGCAGAAGCCTTGCGTGACCAAAATTTTGTTGAAGCGCAGTGTAAAAAATTGGGTGTAGAGCTGTATTTAGGCTCTGCGGATGTGCCTTCGTTTGCAAAGGAGCACCGTTTAAGTATGGAACTTGCGGCGCGCGAACTGCGCTATGAATTTTTTGACAGTATTGACACGGATGTTATTGCTACGGCACATACTGCGAGCGACAACATTGAAACGGTAATATTTAACATCGCGCGCGGAACAGCGCTTTCCGGACTGTGCGGTATACCGCCGAAACGCTTAAAATATATCAGGCCGCTTATACTTTGCACCCGTGGTGAAATAGAAAATTACTGCGCCGAAAACAAAATAGAATTTGTTACCGACAGCACCAATTTGTGCGATGATTATACTCGAAACAAGATAAGACACAGCGTGGTTCCGGTTTTAAAATCGTTTAACGCTTCGGCAGAAACTGCTGTAAGCCGAATGACAGCTACAATTCGCGAGGATGAAGATTTTATAAATTCGGTTGCACAAAAGCAATTTGACGCTCTGTTTTTAAACGGCGAGCTTTCGGTTAAAAATTTTAATGAGTTACATCCGGCAATCGCCAAAAGGGTTATTGCAAAATATTTAAGCGCGGTTAATACCGAAACGGACAATTTTCATATAAATCGAATTTACGAAATTTGTTTATCGGGCGGAAAAACAAGCATCGCCGATAACAAAACAGCCGCAGTGCGTGATTTTATATTAAAAATTGAACCCGAAAAAAAGCCTGTTCCCGAATTTGAAGTAAAATTTAGCAAGCAAAAAAACGATTTATTTCAAAATAATAAAAAAGTTCATAATTTGTTTTTAAAAAATATATTAGACTGTGATAGAATAGTAGGCACATTGGTTGTAAGAGGCAGAGCCGAGGGTGACCGAGTGCGTTTAAAAAACAAAAATTGCACCAAAACGCTTAAAAAACTGTTTTGTGAATATAAAATTCCAAACGAGCAAAGGTCGGTATGGCCGGTTATAGCTGATGATTTAGGTGTCGTGTGGATTTATAAAATCGGTGTTGCCGACAGATGTGCCGCCGATGAAAGCAGTCAAAATATATATAAAATAAGTGTAGAAAAGTGTTTTAAGGGGGATAACTAATATGGAAAAAGATGTTGCAAAAGTTTTAATTTCAGAAGAAGAGTTAAAACAGATTTGTAAACGGCTCGGCGAGCAGATAACAAAAGATTATCAGGGCAAAAAATTGCTTGTTGTAAGCGTGCTTAAGGGCGCTGTTGTTTTTATGGCAGACCTGCTTCGCGAAATTAAGTGTGATTGCGCCATAGATTTTATTGCGGTTTCTTCTTACAGCGGAACCAAAACCACGGGCGTTGTAAAATTTAAAAAAGACCTTGATGTAGACCCCGACGGTATGGATATTCTTATTGTTGAGGATATTTTGGATTCGGGCATTACCTTGTCATATTTAAGCAGTGTTCTTATGGGCAGAAACGCAAACAGCATAAAAATTTGCACCCTGCTTGATAAGCCTGCAAATCGCAAGGCAGATATTAAAGCCGATTATGTAGGACAGGTTGTTCCTGATGAGTTTATTATAGGCTACGGTCTTGACTATAATGAAAAATACAGAAATTTACCCTATATCGGAATTCTTGACGAATCGGTTTACGGCGGTAAATAAGCGGCGGTAACACGCTGCGCCAATCGAAAGGTGAGTAACAGATTTTGAAAAAGAACATTAGAAACATTTTGCTTTATATAGGTATTCCGTTGATACTTATATTCTCGTTTTTTGTAGTATCGCAAATATCAAAAACAAATACCGAAACGCAGTATTACGAAATAGTCGAGATGATTGAAAACAATGAAATTTCAGAGTTTTCACTTAACTGCTACAGCGGTGACTTAACCTATACTCTGCGTGAAGACGGCAAAAAATATCATTACAGCGTTGCCGACCCTTCAATTTTTTATAACGATGTAAATGAAATTGTCAGGGCAAATAATAAAGAAAACGCCGATAACGAAGAACTTAAAATTAAATACGATTACAAAGAGGGCGGCGAAAGCTCATGGCTTATAAGCTTGATTCCTAATATTTTGCTTATCGCCGTTATGGTCGCTTTCGGATATTTCTTTATTAAGAGTATGAATTCTACCATGGGCGGAGACAAAACCATGGGATTCGGCAAAGCAAAGGTTAAAAAGGCAGACAGCAGTAAAAAAACAACCTTTGCCGATGTTGCCGGCGCTGATGAAGAAAAAGAGGAAATGGCAGAGATTGTCGATTTTCTTAAAGACCCCAAAAAGTTTAACGAACTCGGTGCGCGTATTCCTAAAGGCGTTTTGCTTGTAGGCCCTCCGGGAACAGGTAAAACCTTGCTTGCCCGTGCGGTTGCAGGCGAAGCGGGTGTTCCGTTCTTCTCAATATCGGGTTCCGACTTTGTTGAAATGTTTGTAGGTGTGGGCGCATCCCGTGTGCGCGACTTGTTCGGTGAAGCCAAAAAGAACGCCCCCGCGATTATATTCATTGATGAAATAGACGCTGTAGGCCGTCAGCGCGGAGCAGGACTCGGCGGCGGTCACGATGAGCGTGAACAAACCCTTAACCAACTGCTTGTCGAAATGGACGGCTTTGGCGCAAACGAGGGCGTAATTGTAATGGCGGCAACAAACCGACCTGATATTCTTGATAAAGCGTTGTTGCGACCGGGTCGTTTTGACCGTCAAATTACCGTAAATTATCCCGATGTTAATGGCAGAGAAGAAATACTTAAGGTTCACTCACGCGGTAAGCCTTTAGGCCCTGATGTTAACCTTGAAACCATCGCAAAATCAACCTCGGGCTTTACGGGCGCAGACCTTGAAAACCTGCTTAACGAAGCAGCATTGCTTGCTGTAAGACACGGCAAAAAAGCCATAACTCAAGAAGAGATTGAAGAGGCAACTATTAAGGTTGTTATGGGCACCGAAAAGAAATCGCATAAGATGCGTGAAAAGGATAAGCTTGTCACCTCTTATCATGAAGCAGGCCATGCCATAGTTTCATATTTTCTGCCGACTCAAGACCCTGTTCATCAGATTTCTATCATACCGCGCGGTATGGCGGCAGGTTATACCATGTATTTGCCTACCGAAGAAAAGGGTCACACAAGCAAAAATCAAATTTTGGAGCAAATCTGCTCATTGCTCGGCGGACGTGCCGCAGAACAGCTTACTCAGGATGATGTTTGCACCGGAGCTTCAAACGATATTCAGCGCGCTACCGATTTGGCCCGTAAGATGGTTACAAGATTCGGTATGAGTGATAAGCTCGGTCTTGTGGTTTATGGCGATGATAACAACGAAGTATTCTTGGGCAGAGATTTTTCTTCAACACCCAACTACTCCGAAAAGACCGCCGCAACTATCGACGACGAAATCGAAAGTGTTGTCATGCAACAGTATCAAAAAGCACTCGGCTTGCTTGAAAACGCAATGCCCAAGCTTCATGAGGTTGCAAAGATACTCTTTGAAAAAGAAAAAATTTCGGGCGATGATTTCCGCGCTATAATGGAAAAACAAAACGAAGAATTGAATTAAGTGTTATAAAAACACACGGAGCGCCTTGTTTAAGACGCTCCGTGTGTTGCTTTTAAAGCTATTTAGCAACCGCAACCGTTGTTTGAGCAGGGATTGCAACCGCAACCGCCTTCGTTGTTACCGCAGCAGCAGAACAAGAGGATAAGAATAATTATCCAAGTGCAACCACCAAAGCCATTATTACACATAATCAAGACCTCCTTTTTTGTCTTTCATCACATACTATGAAAAAATTTTTATTGTGTTACAAAAATAAATATTGACTTTTACTGACCTTTGATATATAATAAAGTCAAAGAAAGTCAAAATGGGTGATTTATATGAAAATAAGCGACTTAATAACAAACGAAATTTTGCGTATTTTAAACGAGTCCGAAGAAAATACCGCAGAAATTCAGCGAAATGATTTTGCAAACAACATAGGCTGTGCGCCGAGTCAAATAAATTATGTGCTGTCTTCACGCTTTACGCCGGAACACGGCTATATTATCGAGAGCCGTCGCGGCGGCGGCGGTTATATACGCATAAGCCGTGTGGTTATGCGTAAATCATCAGCCATTATGCATATAATAAATTCAATAGGGGACAGCATTGACACTATGAGCGCGCGCATAGTTATTGAAAACTGTTTGCAGTCAAACCTTATTGACCAAAACAGTGCAAAAATTATGTATGCGGCGTTGTCAAATAATGTTATGCGCAGTGTGCCTGTAGCAACGCAGGATAATCTGCGCGCCGCTATTTTAAAAGAAATGTTGCTTGTGCAAATTGGAAAGGAATGATTTTATGTTGTGTGAAAAGTGCGGAAAAAATAATGCCACAACGCATATCCGTTCGGTTGTTAACGGCGTTGTAACCGAAAAACATCTTTGTGCATGCTGTGCCGCAAACGAGGGATACAGCGATATGCAGGGTAATAATTTGACACAGTTGCTTTCTTCAATGTTTGGTGACATTATGGCGGCTAATTCAAGTATGGGTGCTGTGCGTTGCAAGTGTTGCGGCGGGGCATTCGCTGATATTGCCGAAAGCGGAAAGGTCGGTTGTCCCGAATGTTATAAAACTTTTTATAATGAACTGTTGCCTTATCTTAAAAGAGTGCACGGAAGCACAAAACACATAGGTAAAATTCCTAACAAAGCACCGCTTGCCGTCAAAGCCGATGAAGAAACGGTTGAGGGCTTACGTATGCTGCTTAATCAGCTTGTTCGCGAAGAAAACTACGAGCAGGCGGCAGTTGTAAGAGATAAAATAAAAAAATTGGAGGTTGAGGGCAAATGAGTTATTGGTATAGTCTGTCGGGTCCCGAGGACGACATTGCGGTAAGCACCCGAATAAGATTAGCGCGAAATTTAAACGGTTTGCCTTTTCCTTCAAAAATGACGGCACAACAGTTTGAAACCGTTAACGAAAGCGTGCGCAAGGCAATTTTTGAAAGCAATACGCCCTATGCAAAGTCGCTTAAGTTTATTTATATGAAAGACATACCCGAAAGCGAGCGCTTTGCTATGGTAGAACGTCATATCATTAGCAAAAGATTTGCTTCAAATTATCAAAATCGGGCAATAATTATATCAGAGGATGAAAGCATTTGCATAATGCTCGGCGAAGAAGACCACATCAGAATTCAGGTAATTGCCGCAGGTATGCAACTTGAAAATGCCTATAACATTGCCGAAAGCATTGATTCGCTTTTGTGCGGCAGTCTTGATTTGGCATTTGATGAACGCCTTGGATTTTTAACCGAGTGCCCCACAAATTTGGGCACCGGACTTCGCGCGTCGGTTATGTTGCACCTGCCCGTTACCGAAAGCAGCGGCGAAATGGCTGTTCTTGCCGATTCGATAAACAAAATCGGTCTTACCGTGCGCGGTATGTATGGCGAAGGCAGTAAGGCGACGGCTTCGCTTTATCAAATTTCAAATCAAATAACGCTTGGCATAAGCGAAAAAAATGCAATAGACAATCTTAAAATCATTGCTTCACAACTTATTGAAAAAGAGCACGGTTACCGTGAGCGTTTAAATAAGATTAAGGTAGAAGATTTGTCAATGCGCGCTTTGGGTATTTTAAAAAGCGCAAGAATACTTACCAGTCAAGAAATGATGGAAAAACTCAGCGAAATAAAACTCGGTATAAGTATGGGTATAATTAAAAATGCTATTAAACCTATCCAACTTATGATCGAAGGTCAACCCTATATGATTATGAGAAAATACGGCAATATCGACGCCGGTGAGCGCGATGTCGCCAGAGCTCGAATGATTAGGCAAATTCTTGAAAAAGGAGATATTGATATTGAGGTATAATTTTAACGGCTTTACCGAAAAAGCCAACGAGGCGCTCAATCAGGCAATAAATTCGGCTTCACAATTAGGTCATACCTATGTGGGCAGTGAACATTTGCTTTTGGGTTTGCTGCGCGTAGGCAGCGGTATTGCGTCAACCGTTCTTAATAAAAACGGCGTCACCGCCGAAAAAATAGAAGAACTTATGCGTTTTAACATAGGTGTAGGCACACCGACAAAACTTTCGCCCGATTACTTTACACCGCGCGCTAAACGCGTTTTAGAGGTCGCTATGAGCGGTTGCAACAATCTGGGCAAAAAGTTTGTCGGCACCGAACATCTGCTTATAGGTATTTTAAGTGAGCAGGATAATTTTGCTATAAGGTTTATTAAAGATGCGGGCGGCGATATTGCCGCAATAACCTCTGACGCGCTTGAAGCATCAGGCATAGAACCGCACAGCGTTAATAATATGAATGAGCAGGGCGGTCAAAAATCGCAAAACACAAAAACCGAAACCCTGCAAAAATACGGCAGAGATTTAACCGAAGAGGCAAAAAAAGGCAAAATTGACCCCGTCATCGGCCGCGAAACCGAAATTGAACGAATAATACAAATTTTGTGCCGCCGCACAAAAAATAACCCCTGCCTCATAGGTGAACCCGGTGTTGGCAAAACCGCAATAATCGAGGGACTGGCTCAGCGTATAGTAGACGGCAATGTGCCCGAAATTTTGCTTAATAAAAGGGTGTTTGCACTCGACCTTACCGGTATGGTAGCCGGCACAAAATATCGCGGTGATTTTGAAGAACGCATAAAAGCCGTAATTGAAGAGGTCACAAAATCAAACGATATTATACTGTTTATTGATGAAATTCATACAATAATAGGCGCAGGCTCTGCCGAAGGTTCAACCGATGCGGCTAATATTTTAAAACCGTCTTTGGCTCGTGGTGATTTTCAGCTTATAGGCGCTACAACCATAAGCGAATACCGCAAAAATATCGAAAAAGATTCGGCGCTTGAACGCCGTTTTCAAACCGTTACCGTTGCAGAGCCCAATGAGGAAGATGCAATACAAATATTAAAGGGCCTTAAAGACAAATACGAGGCGCATCATAAGGTTGTTATAACTGACGGCGCTATCGAGGCTTCGGTTAAACTTTCTTCGCGATATATCAATGACCGCTTTTTGCCGGATAAGGCGATTGACCTTATAGATGAAGCGGCATCGCGTGTGCGTTTAGCTTCAAGCGCTCCTTCCGAAGAATTAAAGACCGCCGAGCAAAAGCTTTTGTCGGTTAAAGCCGAAAAAGATGATGCAATAAATTCTCAAGAGTTTGAACGCGCGGCAAAACTTCGCGACCAGGAAAAGCAGATTGAAAACGAAATTTTAAATCTTAAGCAGCAGCGCAGTGAAAAAAATGCGCACGTTTCGGGTGAGGTCACAGAAGAAAACATTGCCGAAATAGTGTCTTTATGGACAGGAATTCCGGTTGCTCAATTAACCGAAGAAGAAAGCGAGCGCCTTTTAAAACTTGAAAGTGTGCTTCACGAAAGACTTATAGGTCAAAACGAGGCTGTCACAGCTGTATCAAAAGCAATTCGCCGCGGCAGAGTAGGTTTAAAAGACCCCAAGAGGCCCATAGGCTCATTTATCTTTTTAGGACCTACCGGTGTTGGTAAAACCGAATTGTGCAAAGCGCTTGCCGAAGCAATGTTCGGCAGCGAAAATATGATGATAAGACTCGATATGTCGGAGTATATGGAAAAACACACCGTATCGCGTCTTGTCGGTTCGCCTCCTGGATATGTCGGTTTTGAAGAGGGCGGTCAGCTTACCGAAAAGGTGCGCCGAAATCCGTATTCGGTAATACTTTTTGATGAAATTGAAAAGGCGCACCCGGATGTGTTTAATATACTGCTTCAAATTTTAGAGGACGGTATTTTGACCGATTCGCAGGGCAGAAAGGTAGATTTTAAAAACACTGTAATTATAATGACTTCAAATATAGGCGCTCGCCTTATAACCGAAAAGAAGGTGTCATTCGGTTTCGGCGCAGGGGACAGCTCCGAGCGCGATGAAAACAATATAAAGGCAAGTGTTTTAGAAGAACTCAAATCTGCTTTCAGACCCGAATTTTTAAACCGTGTAGATGATATTATTGTATTTAATAAGCTTACTCAGGACGAAATT
Organism: Acutalibacteraceae bacterium; assembly: GCA_036308405.1. Classification (GTDB taxonomy): domain Bacteria; phylum Bacillota; class Clostridia; order Oscillospirales; family Acutalibacteraceae; genus UBA737. The sequence continues at coordinate 3,126 of JAXJVR010000063.1, read as the reverse complement.
AAGCAGATTGCAGGCAAAATGCTTGAGGGTTTAAAATCTCGCCTTTTAAATCTTAATATCACAGCGCAGTTTACTGACAGCGTTTTAACGGCTCTTGCCGAAAAAGGTTTCGACCCGATTTACGGTGCGCGTCCGTTACGCCGTGAAATTCAAAACCGAATAGAAGACCCCGTCAGCGAAAAAATTCTTGACGGCACAATCAAAAACGGTGATGAGTTTGTTTGTGATTACCGAGACGGTGAGTTTACATTTACCGTAAAATAACAGAAGAGCCTTTCTTTAAAAGGAAAGGCTCTTCTGTTTTTACTTCTAATGCAAACTTTTTTATAAAGTAGGCGGTTATATAAAAAGTTGTGATAAATTATTTATAAGTAATATTACCTTGACATTCTACATTGCCGGTGATTTTTCGGCACTGAACATCTCCGCCGCAGTTTATATCTCCTTTTATGTTAAGTCCGCAACCTACGCTTCCGCCGCAATTTATGGCACCGTTAATATTAAGCCCGCATCCAACATTACCGCCGCATTGAACATCACCGGTGATTGATTTCCCGCAGGCTATTTCGCCGTTGGCGTTAGCACCGCCGGATATATTACCTTTGCAAGATATGTTGCCTTTACACTCTTTTATATCCCCATTGATTTGGTTGCATTCGATATCACCGCTTGATACAACATCGCCGTTAATGCTTGCATCGCAGGCAACATTACCGTAAACTTCAACCTTAAAATATTGACGGGTGGTTTCGTTACAGTTAAGCGGAAATCTTACATTTACACATTCGTTAATATCATCCATTTTGCTTAAAATTTTTCTTCCTCTTGCAAAAAATATTCGAAGCGTTTCATCATCTTGCCAAGGAAATTCATATTCAGAATCATTGTTTTTAAATGGAAGTTTTGCCTCCCTGCCGAATAATTCATCAATGCTGATACCGAATATGTCGGCAATTTTCGGAATTAAACTTATATCGGGACACGATTTTGCGGACTCCCATTTTGAAACCGTTTGATTGGTAACACCTAATTTTTGAGCTAATTCCTCTTGTGTTAAATCAAGCTTTTTTCTATAAAAACCGATATTTTCATTAAGCTTAAAATTTTCCATAAAAACACTCCCTTTAAATTTTTTAATTCCGATTATATTTTAATTAAGTTTTTAAATAATAGCAATAACGCAGTTGGCGGACATTCCAACTATAAGTTGGATATTTAGATATTGTATGCTATGCAGTATTTTCATGAAACAAAATTCTATTTCTGGACTACCAACAAAACGCCTTCAGGCCCGAGTCTGTTTTGCGGCTTTGTCAATATGTTTTCATCAATGCACTTTTCTATTAAGTCATTCATACAATTTATGCCTGCAACAAGCAAGTTATATGACTGATACTCATTCAGCAAATGCTTTTGAATATGTGACATCATATATTTGTGCAAATCTTTGGCAATTTCTTTGCAAATCGGTTCAATGCTGTCATAATATCCTTTTTTAAGCAAATCTCTGAAAGCTTGAAAATCTTTTTGCCGAATAGTAACTATTCGTGGTTCTAAAATTTCGTTGGATTTTCTTAAAAAACCACACTCTATAGCTTTGCCGGCAATTTCCTTTTGCTTTTCGTCAAGTGTTTTTATGTCGAGTCCGCCTATTGATTTTAATGTGATGTTTAATGTTTCATCATTTGCAATGCTTTGACCGCAATAAAAATGCTTGTCAATCCTTTTGCCGTATATGTTGCGGATAAAAACATAAGAATAACCACAAAAATCTTTTATATCGTTTCCGTCACAGCCGTAAAAGCGACCTTTGTATTCGTCACCGTTTTTTACAGCAATAGCAACGGTAGTAAATTTGCGTTCAGGTAACTTTATATTCTTAAAATATTCTGTTTCAAGAATTTTATCAACACGATTTTTAACAAACCATACCGACTCATTTACCAATGTCCAAAAAATAAACTTTAAATCGGTTTGTTTGCTTAAATAAGGAAAGTTTAAAAATGCTTCTTTCTTTGTGTTTAGATGGTTTTTAAGAATTTTGCACATTTCATCCAAATGTTTTGTATATATATTTCCGGCTTCTTCAAATTCTTCATTATCCACAATAATGATGTTGGAAATATATTTTTCTCCGTCTTTGCGTAAAAGACCGTATGTGCCGTTTTCACCGTTCAGCTGAATATTAAGTTCATCTTCAATATACGGCATAGGAACACAAAGTTCTTCGGATAATTCTTTTGCAGTCTTTGCCTTGTCTTTACAAGCGTAAACAATATTTTGTGATAATATTCTTTCAGCTTTGTTTCTTGGGTCATTTCCCACAGGGTTGCCTGTTCCGATAAAGGTTAAAGATATCGGTTTTAAAGTTAATTTTCTTTCATTCATTTTTTCTGCCTCCTTTTTTAAGGTGTTGCGAGCATAGAACAATCTTTGTTTAACTGTGTTTTCGGTAAGATTTAGTTTTAATGCAATGTCGCTTATCTTCATTTCATCAAGATAATACATAACAAACGCATCACGATACAGTTTTGACAGATATGATATTTCTCTAAAAATAATTTTAATTTGTTCTTTTTCGATTTCGTTTTCAATAAACTCATTTACAAAATCAGATGTAGCAAAATCATTTGGAACATCGCCGCCGGTTAGTTTATCGCGTTGTTGCTTTCTCTTTTCGCTGAAATCGGCATAAGTTCGTCTTGCAACGGTCCACACAAAGCCGTTAAAGTTGTCAATTTTTTCTGCTTTATGTATGGCGCATATTATTTTAAGAATTATATCTTGGCACAAATCTTCGGCATCGGCAGTTGTATTAACCCTGCTGTATACAAAACCGTAAAGTTTATCAAGTAAATCTTTTTGAGTTAAAAGCTCTATTGCCTGCTTGCTGTTCATTTTAGTCTCCTATTATTGTTAGATGCATCTTACACCTATATAGTCGGCAGAAATTTGTTTTGGTTAGAAATTATTTATTATATGTTTTGGTAAACTTTTGGCTTTTGCTTGCCTCCCTCTGACGAGGGAGGTGGATTTTGCAAAGCAAAAGACGGAGGGAGAGAATATAAAAGTCCGACAAATTTGATTATTTCTCTCCCTCAGTCAGCTTCGCTGACAGCTCCCTCG
>JAXJVR010000062.1:0-8460 GCA_036308405.1 Acutalibacteraceae bacterium | reverse complement strand
CATCATCCCGAAAAGCCAGATGAATTGATTAAACTTAACGGTGCGATGAAGGGCATCGCACCCTACAACCTAAACTTTAAGGCTTCATCTTTGTCGGCAACTTAATTCTCCGTTCCGCAAAGCACACGAGATTGCCGCGCCGACGATGCTCTCTCGCAATGACATATTAAAGCAACCCGAAAAACAAATGTCATTCCGAGTGACCGCGTCACGAGGAATCTAACAAAAACTTTCAGTGTGTTCCGTTTGTATGTTGCGATATAATAAACACCGCTTGGTGTGATGTTGTTATCACGCCGAGCGGTGTTTTAAAATCAATAATATTTTTCTACAAAATTTATAAGCGGTGTGCTGTCTTCAAGTCCGTGGGGGTGGTGGTCGCAATCGGGTTTTACTATAACCTCGATTTCAGCGCCGTTTTGTTTGTAATAGTCCCAAAGCAACTGTCCGTTTTCGCAGAACGGAACGGTTTTATCACTGTCGCCTGCTACAAGCATTATCGGCACTCCCGTTTTTAAAAGGGCTTCTTTTTGGTCGATGGGGTGGTTTCTGAAGTTGAGCATTTCTGATAAATCCATACCCATATTTTTAATAAATTCAGCCGAAGAGTCGTCTTCACCAATACCCAACGCAAAAGGCCAGCTTAAATAATTCATAACCGGCGCGTCAAGATAAGCGCACGCTACATACTGCGGACATTTTGCTGTAAAATAAACCGCCTGCATACCGCCGCAACTCATACCTACAAGCGCGCATTTTGAGTTAAGATTAAAATTCTCTTTTAAAAATTCACAAAAACGCGGGCGGGCATCGGTGTCTTCTTGGGGGCACATACGGGTTTTATTTTGCATGTGCGCAATATGATAGCCGCGCTTTACCATTTCAATTTCAAATGCGGGGAAAGCGTCAAAATATTCGGTTTTATAGAGCCACTTGTTGCCTTCGCACGCTTTGTCGGGGCAAATCAGAATACAATCTCTGTCTTCAAACTTAAAATCAAGCCTTTTAAAACCGTTCCATTCACTTGTTTTTATATCCATATCATTCACCTTTTATTTCATAACCGCCTACGGCACGGACAAATAACTTTACGCAACTGCCGCTGCCGAAAACAGCCTCTATCATTCTTTTATAATCTGCAAACATCTCGTTTGGTATGTAGCACTGAATTGTTCCCGCAAAACCGCCGCCGTGAATACGACATGCGCCGCGGTCACCCAAAAACTGTTTTGTAAGTGCCAATGCAAGCGGTATAGCCTGTTCTGTGGGCTTTGAGGTAGAATAAATGTTTTGCAGTAAATTATACGATGATTCGCCAGACTCATTTACAAGTTTAAAAAATTTGTCAAAATCACCGTTTTTAAGCGCAGATTTTTGAGCCAAAACGCGTTTGTTTTCATCAAAAATATGAATAGCGCGCAAAACGGCACGGTCACCGCATTTTTTACGGATTTCAGCAATGTTTTTATAAAACTGTTCTTCGCTTGCATCACGCAAAAAATCTACACCCAAGCAGTTGCTGACTGCCTTACACTCAAGCGTAATATCGGCATAATCCTGCGTTAAATCGGCGTGATTACCGCCCGTATCTACAACGCAAAGCGTGTGGTTTGAAGCCGATAAATCAATATCTATCTTTTCAACATTAGGGTTTTGAGGGTCAAGGAAATCGGCATAGGTAAAACCGCCTGAAGAGCTTGCCATCTGGTCAAGCAGACCGCACGGCTTACCAAAGTATTCACGCTCGGCAAATTGTGAAAATTTTGCAACAGTCACGGCATCAACCTTATTTTGATTAAATAAGCCGTTTACTATATTAGATACAAGCACCTCAAACGCCGCCGAAGACGAAAGTCCCGAACCTTTAAGCACATTTGAAGTTGTGTATGCGTCAAAACCGCCGATGTTATATCCGTTTTGCTTAAATGCGGCAAGAACACCGCGAATAAGCGCGCTTGCACAGCCTTTTTCGCTTGCTTGGGGTTCAAGTTCGGTTATGTTAACCGTGTCTTGCGGATACCCTTGCGATTTTATGCGGACAATGCCGTCTTGATTTTCTGCAACCACTGCGATGACATCAAGGTTTACACTGCCTGCAAGCACAAGTCCGTGCTGATGGTCGGTGTGGTTTCCGCCGATTTCTGTGCGACCCGGAGCCGAAAAAAGCCTTATATCTTCTTTTTCACCGAAAAGATTGTAAAATTCTTGTAAAGCAGAGTCAAAACGCGCGCGCGCGCTTTCGGTATCTTCATAAAGAAGATTGAAAGTTTTATCAAAGTTGCCGTTTGATATGTTCTGTTTTATTTGTGAAAGTTTCATTATAAAGCCTCTACGATAGCTTTTGTATCCCTTGCGATTTTAAGTTCTTCGTTTGTGGGTATAATATAAACATTAACCTTGCTGTCGGGGGTTGAAATTTTAATTTCTTCACCGTGAACGGCATTTGCGGTTTTGTCGATTTTAACACCCATATAACTTAAGTTTTCGCAAATATATTCACGAAGTTCTTCATCGTTTTCGCCGATACCGCCGGTGAAAACAATAGTATCAACACCGTTCATAGCGGCAATGTAAGAACCTATGAATTTAAGTATCTGATAGCGTTGCATATCTATGGCAAGCTTTGCGCGCTCGTTGCCGGCTTCTGCGGCGGCGGCTACATCGCGGTTATCGTTAGATACACCCGAAATGCCCAAAACGCCCGATTTTTTATTGCATATAGCGTCAATATCCGAGAAAGAAAGGTTTTCTTTTTCGGCAATATATGTAAGAGCAGACGGGTCAAGTGTTCCGCTGCGGGTTCCCATCATAAAACCGTCAAGCGGTGTAAAGCCCATTGATGTATCAATGCATTTTCCGTCTTTTATAGCGCTTATAGAGCAACCGTTACCAAGGTGGCAGGTAATAATTTTAAGGTCTTTTTTATCTTTGCCTTCAAGAACTGCCGCGCGGTCACTTACAAAGCTGTGCGAAGTGCCGTGAAAACCGTATTTGCGAACGCGGTAATTTTGGTAATACTCGTAAGGCAGGGCATACATATAAGCCTTTGCGGGCATTGTTTGATGAAAAGATGTATCAAACACGCCAACTTGGGGAATTTTATCACCGAAGGTCTTTTTGCATGCTTCGATACCCAAAATATTTGCCGGGTTGTGAAGCGGAGCCATAACACTGCATTCGCGAACTTTTTCTATCATTTGGTCGGTAATAAGAGCCGATTTGTTAAACTCTTCGCCGCCGTGAACAATACGGTGGCCTATAGCGCTTACCTCATCAAGTGAGTCAATAACCTTTGCTTCGCTTTTGGTCATTGCGTAAACAACCGCTTCAAACGCTTCGCTGTGGGTGGGCATGGGTGTTTCTGCCTTATACACTCTGCCGTCTGCCGCTTTGTGTGTGATTGCGCCCGTAACGCCTATGCGTTCACAAAGACCTTTTGCAAGAACCTTTTCGTTTTCCATATCAATAAGTTGATATTTAAGCGAAGAGCTACCTGCGTTAACTACAAAAATTTTCATTTCAATCGCTCCTTAAAATAAATATTGAAAGATAAATTTGTATATGATAAAATATTACCATAAAATACTTATTTTTATTCTACTTTATTCATATAATTTTTTCAAGAGTGTTTTTGCAAAAAGAGGTGATTTTTTGTCGACTGTCGGCATTATTGCAGAGTTTAATCCGCTTCATACGGGTCATAAGCATATAATTGATTACGCGCATACATTGGGCGACACGGTTATTTGCCTTATAAGCGGTAATTTTGTTCAGCGCGGTGACGCGGCTGTAATAAGCAAGTCTTTGCGCGCAAGGTTTGCGCTTATGTGCGGTGCCGATATTGTGGCTGAATTGCCTGTTTTGTGGAGTATGTCTACAGCGCAAAATTTTGCGCTCGGCGGCGTATGGCAATTATACAATTTGGGTTGCGATAAAATTCTTTTCGGCAGCGAATGCGGTGATATTGAAGCTTTAAAAAGAACTGCCGATATATTAAACTGTGAAAAATTTACAAGCCTTGTGCAAGAAAAATCAAAGCAGGGCGTTACATTTGCCGTTGCTCGTGAACAGGCGGCGCTTGAGTTAGGCGCCGAGAGCGATGTTTTGAAAAAACCAAACGATAACCTCGGTATCGAATATATAACAGCCGCAAAAAAACTTGAACTTCCTATTGAATTTTGTTGCATTAAAAGGCAGGGTGCAGGGCATGACAGCGGTGAGATAAGCGGCGGGTATGTTTCATCATCTTTTATAAGAAAAGAACTAATAAAAGGTAACATAGGCTATACCGAGCGCTTTATGCCGCGTGAAATCAGGGGCATTATAACGCCAAATAACATTGCCGATATATCTCGGCTTGAAAGGGCAGTTTTGTGCGCTTTACGCACAAAAAACGCCGATGAACTAAAAAATCTGCCCGACATAAGCGAAGGCCTTGAAAATAAAATTTATTTTTCGGCAAGGGTTGCAAAAAGCCTTGATGAGTTATACAATATGATTAAAACAAAGCGGTATACCATGGCTCGCATAAGGCGGCTTGTGCTGTCGGCTTTTTTGAATTTTGACAACAGTTTTTTTATGCACACACCGCCGTATGTTCGTGTGTTGGGATTCGGCAAAAAAGGTGAAACACACTTTAAAAATATACAGAGCGCAATTCCCGTAATAACACGCGCTTCGCAAATCAAAGCGCTTGACAGCGACTCTCAAAAAGTGTTTGAAACCGAATGCCGAGCCACCGATATATATTCGCTTTCGCTACCCGAACCTGTTGAGTGCGGAAGTGAACAAAGAATGAAAATTTTAAAAACGGAGGAACTGTAAATGTTAAAGACAGAGATAAAAGATTATCTTAATTACGGTAAAGTGCTTACTCTTTCAAACGGCGTTATAGAGGCATATATTACCGTTGATGTAGGTCCGCGAATTATTCGTTTCGGCTTTACCGGCGAACAGAACATTATGTGCGATAATCGTGACGCATTAGCGCCAAAAGACGATGCCGAATTTCAAAACTTTTTCGGCAAAAACAAAAAGTGGGAAATTTTCGGTGGTCACCGTATATGGTTATCCCCCGAATCTTACCCCGAAAGTTATTATCCCGATACAACACCCGTTAAATATGAAATTACCGAACACGGAGCAATCTTTACACCCGAAGCTGAAATTCAAAACGGAGTTCAAAAACAGCTTGAAATTAAGATGGACCCAGATGACGCAAATATGCAGGTAATAATGCGTGTGAAAAACATAACCGAAGCGCCTAAAGAATTTTCAATCTGGGGACTTACCGTGTCGGCTCAAGACGGAACGGTTATAGTGCCTATGAACGATAACGACACCGGTCTTTTGCATAACCGCAATATTTCGGTGTGGCCATACACCGACCTTTCGGACAGCCGTTTGCATTTTGGTAATCATTATGTGACTTTGCATCAGGACAGAAATAATCAGCAATCGTTTAAACTTGGATTTAATTTGAATGATGCCGAAGTTTATTACTGCGTGGGTGAAGATATATTCCGCAAGGCTTTTGAAACAAATCACCCCATCGAGAAATATCCCGACGGGGGTTGCAGTTTTGAAATGTTTACAAATTCTTCTTTTGTTGAAATAGAGTCGTTAAGCCCGTTAAAAACGGTTAGGGCGGGTGAGACTGTATCACTTACAGAGCATTGGTCAATATTGAAAAAGCCGTGCGAAGTCGATTTTAAAAATGACAGTTCTATAGACAATATGTTTGATAAACTGTAAAAACTTTTATACTTTTACCTTTTTATAATAAATGAAAAATCTATGTATCCGTTACTGTCTTCCATAAAAACATTTTCAAGCGTCGGAATATAAGCAACGCTTGTGTTTTGGTAAGCCACCGGCAAAACGCGGTTGCCGTCAAGCAGGCTTTGTTGCAATTCCTGCGGTGTCGAAGCAGATACACGGTCTTTATAATTGAGAGCATATTCGCTGAAAGAGTCGCTTGTTACGGTTATCGGAAACAGCGCAAAGTCGAGTGTGCTCTCTTTTATTTCGTTTTGAAGAGCATTAAGATTAGACGACGGCTCAATGTTTATAAAGGTGCTTAAATTTTGTTGCCAATGACCGACTATTGCCGTAGCAAGATTTTTTATACCGTCAGTTTCGTAATAATAAAGCGTCGATACGGGAAATTTAGCGTTTTCCATTTTCGAAATCTGCGCCGACATAACCGATTTTGCCTCGCTTATATTATATTCGTTAACACCTACGCCGTCGGCGTTAATATTCAACATATCGGGATATATAGATTTTGCCGCCGAAAAACCGTCAGGCAAAGCCGAGGCGTATACATCGCTTGAAAATGCCGTTGCAAAAGCTTTTCGCACCGAAGAAGAATAGTTATCACTTACGGTCATAAGCCAAAAAATATTTTGCACCGATTCAATTTTAAGACCCGCCTTTTCGGCAGAGTCTAATTCGCCGCAAGACAAAAACGCCATATCACAGTCGCCGTCAGAAAGACGCGTGGTTTGTGTTTCGTTATCAACACAACTTATAAACACAGCACCGTTTTGCGCTTTAAAATCACCGCTGTATTTTTCGTTTTTATAAATTCTTATACCGAAATCTTCTTTGTTCCATTTTGAAAGGCGGTAACTGCCGTTGGAAATGATACATTCGGCATCAAGTCCGTATTTGCCTATGCTGTTTGTAAAAAATTCTTGATTACAGGGCATACAAACGGCGGTTGTGAGTGTGTCGGTAAAGTCGGGGTCTTCACGGCTCATTTTAATTACCAAAGTGTTTTCATCTACAGCGTTTACACCCAAAGACGATACATCGGCATTGCCGTTTGCTATTTGCTCGGCGTTTTCTATTGCAAATAACCGTGTTACAAACGGTGCATTTATTTTCGGGTCAACCGCGCGGCGAAAACCGTATTCAAAATCATACGCCGTAAGCGGTGTGCCGTCGCTCCAGACCATATCATCCCTTAAATTGAATGTATAGGTTAAATCGGAATATGTGTAATTTGTGCACGCACCGTTTACTATATTGCCTTCATTGTCTTTGCGCAACAGTCCTTCATAAATGTTGCGCGCAATAAGCAATTCCGAGTCACTTGACGCGGTTTGCGGGTCAAGAGTTTTTGGTTGCTCCGTAAGTTCAAAATAAATATATGCGTCCTGATATTTTTCACCGCAACCCGAAAGACACCCTATTATAAGTAAAAGTGATAAAATCACCGATAAAAATTTTTTAAATACAGACATAAACGACTCCGCCAAAAATAATTTATGTTTATATTATAATTGCTTTAACTGCTTTTTTCAACATTTCTTTTACTTGTAAAGAAAAAAACTTGACACATAATGATTTGTGTGCTATAATCACTCTTGCTGTAAAGCAAAAATCTTTACAAGGAGGGCGCGGTAATGCCTAAAGATTTATCGGTAAGCGCACTTCTTGATTTTTACGGTCCTTTTTTAAGCGAAAAGCAACGCAATTTGCTTCATCATTATTATGACGAAGATTTGTCGTTAAGCGAAATTGCCGAAAATGAACAAATCACCAGACAGGGTGTGCGTGATTTGATTAAACGCGGTGAATTGCAGTTAAAACGGTATGAAGAAGAATGCGGTTGGTGCAAAAAAATCGGGGAGTTACAAAAGATTCTTGAGGATGATAATCCCGATATAGAAAGCATAAAAAAGATAGTAAATCAATTTTAAAAGGCAGGTGTTCACAAAATGGCATTTTCAAGTCTTTCAGACAAACTCGGCAATGTTTTTAAAAAGCTTAAAAATAAAGGCAGATTAACCGAAAGCGACGTTAAAGAAGCCATGCGTGAAGTGCGCCTTGCTTTGCTTGAAGCGGATGTAAACTATAAGGTTGCAAAGCAGTTCACGGCTGATGTAACCGAAAAATGTATCGGTGCGAATGTGATGGAAAGCCTTACAGCACCGCAGATGGTTATTAAAATAGTTAAAGAAGAGTTAACCGCTCTTATGGGCAGTGAACACGCCCGACTTAAGACCGCTTCAAAAATACCTACGGTTATAATGATGTGCGGTTTGCAAGGTTCAGGTAAAACCACGCACAGCGCAAAACTTGCAAAATATTTAAAAGCAAAGGGTCACAGACCGTTGCTTGTTGCCTGCGATATTTACCGCCCCGCCGCTATAGAGCAGTTAAAAGTCGTAGGCGGTCAGGTTGATACTCCCGTTTTTGAAATGGGGACCGAAAAACCCGAAAAAATAGCCGAAGAGGCGGTAAAACACGCTCGCGATTACGGTTATGACTATGTAATTCTTGATACTGCGGGCCGTCTGCATATAGACGATGACCTTATGGCAGAATTAAAAAGAATTACCGAGCGGGTAGAGGTTAACAATACATTGCTTGTAATCGACTCGATGATAGGTCAGGACGCCGTAAACATTGCAAAAGCCTTTAATGATATTCTTGAAATTGACGGCGTTG
>JAXJVR010000061.1:0-21813 GCA_036308405.1 Acutalibacteraceae bacterium | reverse complement strand
TTAAGCCACGCCGGAATATGCGCGCCGCTTATACCACCGACGCCTATCAAACCTACATTTAACATAACTTAACCCCCGTAAACTTCATCTATTACCTTTTTAAGATAATCGCGCGCGTGTATAATATCAAGTCTTTGTTGCTCATCGGTTATTTCGCGCTCGATAGTTACATACGAATTATACCCGAATTCTTTAAGTTTTGAAAATATTGTTTTAAAATCCGCTATTCCGTCACCGACACGGACTTCAGCGCCCAAATCGTGACCGTTTGTCGGGAACAAACCGTCTTTTGCGTGTATATTACGCACATATTTGCCTAACAAATCAACAGCGTCTGCAGGGTTTGCCTTGCCGTAAAGAATTAAATTTGCTGTATCAAGGTTTATGCCAAGATTATCCGTGCCTACCGTTTCAATACAACGCAACAATGTAACGGGGGTTTCCTGTCCGGTTTCAAAAAGCAAATACTGACCGTTTCTTTTAAGGTGCTGCGCTACCGTCCTTATAGCAACGCAAAGAGGCGCAAAATTAGGGTCATAGGGATTTTCGGGTATAAAACCCATATGAGTAATAACATCGGTAACCCCTATTTTTTTTGCAAAGTCAGCGCCGTCACACAAATTTTTAATTCGCATTTGACGGTATTCTGTAGGAACAAGTCCCAAGGTTAACTGTCCTTCATAAAAATTCCACGCCTGCGGACCTTCCCAACCACACCAAAAAGCAGAAATTGTAATACCGAATTTTTTTATAAGTTCTTTAACCGTATCGGCATATTCATCCGTCCAATGTGACGGATTCCAGGATACAAGCTGACAGTTATCAAAACCGAACTCTGATAACTGTTTTAAAGATGCTTCAAGTTTTTCGCGCTCCGCCAAGTGAACAACATTACCTATTTTCATTACAAAAACTCCTTTTGTGTTGATTTTTCCGTAACTTTATGATAGCATATAAAAAAAGTTATAATTTATAAAATTTTGACTTTTAATTGTAATTTTTTGACCGTGTTTTTTTGAGGTGTAATATATGCAGCTTGATTTTAAAAAAGAACTTGTTCCCGTAATATTTGATGAAACCTCGGTAAAAGTTCTGACAACGCATGCTACCGCAAAATCGCTCGGTTTTACACCGCATTGGCACGAGCGCATAGAACTGCATTTGGTAAAATCAGGTTGTCTTGAACTGTGTTGTAACGAGCAAAAAGTAAGTGTAAAAGCGGGTGAAGTTTCTATAGTGTCACCGACGGTTCTTCACAGCGGAAAACCCGGCAAGGACGGATATGACTGCTATGTTTTAATGTTTGAACTGTCCGACCTATGCAATTCTACAATTTCTGCAAAAGAATACATAAAACCGATTATAAACGGTGATATTATATTTAATTTTAAAACCGATAACTCTCAAATAGTAGAACTTGCTTCAAAAATTGTTGAAATGCACACAAATCAAAATAAATATCACCCGCTTGAAACGGTAGGTTGCCTTTACGAACTTTTAGGATTGCTTTGTAAATACTGCATTGACAAAAACTATATTTCGCCTAAAAAAACCGAAAGATTTGACAGTGTAATAAACTATATAAACTCTAATTTTACAAAAAATATCTCGGTAGCAGGAATAAGCCGAAAATTTGGATACGACGAATCTTATTTTTGCAGAAAATTTAAAAGCGTTACGGGTATAGGCGCAACAAAATATATTTGCACCTTAAGGCTTGAACACGCGCGAGAACTGTTGCAAAAAACCGATTATTCAGTGCGCCATATATCTGTTTTATGCGGTTTTACGGATACGGCATATTTTACAAACTGTTTTAAAAATATGTATGGAATACCGCCCACAGCTTATAAAAAACAATGCATAAACACAAAAACGAACCCTATGTAAAGGGTTCGTTTTTAATATTGCTTTTTAATTTTTAAATTACGCAAGTGATATTATGTTTGCAACCAAAGCCAAAACAAAGAACAAAATTGCAACATATTTTGTTATGCGGGCAAGTTTTGCATCAATAGTGCGAGCCTTGTTTTTAGAAAGGAATGTGTCTGCACCGCCCGATATTGCGCCGTTAACACCTGCGCGGCGACCCGGCTGAAGCAATATTATTGCGATAATCAATAATGATACTATAATCATAAGTATTCCTAAAATTATTTCCCAAGCTGTCATTTTTTAACCTCCAAAATATAGAAATCGGTTACCCGATAAAATTCGCAAGAATAATAATAACATAAAACCTTTAATATTGCAAGATATTTTTTTATTATTTATTATTGCAGTTACATCCGCCGAAAAGTTTATCTATGTCAAGGCGTTTTTCATCGGCATTTTTTATAAAGCCAAGCCTTTTAAACAAGTCAACAGGCGCGCTGTCATCATAAAATGCATCTAACACAAAATTTTGAGCCGCCACATGCAGAGCGCTTCGCAATATTCCGTCGGCAAGCATTAAATCATCCTGCGGTTCAACCGTAAACACTGTTATTTTTTTTGAGTCGAGGCTATATAGGCAATAACCCAAAACTTCTTCGCCGGTTCGCGCAATAACACAGCCGGAATTTTCGTCTGTGCCTATATTGTGTTTTTTAAACAGCGCGTAAATTTCGGCTTTGTCACGGCTCGGTAAAACACTTATCATTGCTCGTCGTCCTTTGATTTTGATATATTTTCAAGCCGTGTAAGTTCGCGTTCGTTAAGTTCACGCCAAGCGCCTGTTTTTAAACCGCCCAACTTTACACCGGCAATTTCGGTGCGTTTAAGTCTTAACACTTCAAGTCCTACCGCGTCACACATTTTTCTTATCTGACGGTTTCTGCCCTCTTGAATTATAAAGTTAAGCACGGTTCTGTCCTCACGACGTTCAACTACAAAAACATCGCATGGCAGAGTTTTTTTGCCCTCAATAACAATGCCCTCGCACAGTTTTTTGATTTTTTCATCATCGACAGTGCCCGAAACCGTTACTCGATAGGTTTTGTTAATATGGCGTGACGGATGCGTAATTATATTTGCAAGTTCACCGTCGTTGGTCATAATAAGCAATCCTTCGGAATCACGGTCAAGTCTGCCTACAGGAAAAACCTTAACGCCTACATCTTTTACCAAATCCGCAACGGTTTTGCGGTCAAACTCATCTTTCATAGTGGTTACATAACCGCGTGGTTTGTTAAGCATTATATAGGCCTTTTGTGTCACCGGCACAACGGTTTTGCCCCTTACGGTAACCTTATCGCGCTTTGGGTCTACCTTGTCGCCTACGGTTGCCACTCTGCCGTTAACGCGAACTTTACCGTCCGCTATTAACTCTTCGGCTTTTCTGCGTGAAGCAATACCGCAAGCCGACAAATGCTTTTGAAGTCTTATTTTATTATCTTTCATAATCGGTCTCCTAAACACTCGAAAGTATTTGTTTAAATATTTCAAAAAACAATATGTATTTATTGCTTTTATATTCCTTATTTTCATTTGCAAGTATATCTTTACTGCAAATTAAATCCTCGCCCGAATAATAACAAATCTCACCTAACTTTTGATTTTTAGATATAGGCAAATACAAAATTCGGGGAGCTTTTATAACATAAGTAATTTTTGAATTTTGGCTGACACATACCGAAGCCGAAGGCACATCCGCCTGCAAAATATCGCCGTTTGCGCACATAAACTCAATTTTACCGTTTGGATATGAAAACTGTTTTGCCGTAACAAGCGACAGCCCCAAATCTAAAAGATAGCGATGGTCAGCCCAATCATTCCGGTCATTTAAGGTTACGGCAATTACAAATTTGCCGTCTTTTTTTGAAGCCGAAACCAAACATCTTCCGGCTTTTTTGGTATAGCCTGTTTTTACACCTACAATATCATCGTTTGCTTTAAGCAGTTTGTTATGATTTGTAAGCGTTCTTAAATACGGCGGATTGCCGTATTTAAGCCGCGCGGTTTCGGCGCTCGCCGCATTTGCAAAGTCTGGATTTTGGAGCGCCGTTTTTGCAATAAGCGCCAACTCATACGCTGTTGTGTAATGCCCTTCGGCGTCAAGTCCCGAAGGAGTTACAAAATGTGTATCTTTAAGCCCCATACTTTCCGCGCGCTCGTTCATAATATCTGCAAACGAATTCAAACTTCCTGCAAGCGATATTGCCGCGGTGTTTGCCGCATCATTACCGGAAGAAAGCATCATACCGTAAAGCAGGTCATGATATGAAACGGTATCCCCCGCTTCAAGCCCCATTGACGAGCCTTCAACAGTTACCATTTCACGCGTGGCGGTAACCTCTTTGGTTAAATCACCGCACAATTCACAAAGCAGTAAAGCCGTCATTATTTTAGTAGTGCTTGCCATAGGCAAACGCTCATTACAATTAAGCGAGTATAAAATTTCACCCGTTTCACCGTTAACAACAACCGCCGCTTTTGCCGAAATATCATAAGCTCGCACCGGCGTTAAGTTTGAAATTAAAACCAGACAAAATATCAAGCATACTGCCTTTTTCATTAGCAACACCCTTAAATTTTATGATGGGTGCTTTACTGTTTATGAAATCATTTTTACTGCTCACCTTGAGCGTTTTTATTTTTGCTGTCAAACAGACTTTTAACCTTGTCAATAAGTTCCGGCGCCATATTTATAGCCTTGTCAACGGTGCCCATTTCGCTGTAAATCGGCATCATATGAACATTTTCTCCGTTAACGCAAATAAAAGCCACAGGGTTGACCGTAACACCGGCTCCACCGCCGCCTCCGAAAATTTGTTGTTGGTGCTTATTCGGAAAATCGCTTCCGCCGCTTGCTACGCCGAAAGACACCTTTGAAACAGGTATAAGCGTAATATTGCCCACTTCAATGGGTGTTCCTATAATTGTATCGGCATCTACCATAGCGCGCAATTTTTCCATAGTGGTATCCATAATGCCTTTAATGCTGTTTTCACTCATTGTTTTCACTTTCCTTGCGTTTTAGTTTTAAATACTCATTAAATACGGCCATCAAGGCAACAATCCAAAAAATCAGACGGGTTGTAACCGAAGCCGAAGTTTTAATTTCAGGCTTTATTTTATTAAAATCAGCGCTTATATTTATGCTTTTTAAACTTAAATTTATGTTGCTTTCAAGCAACGAAACTATAGGATAAACCGCCGAACAAACACCGCCGTATTCAAGCGCCGTATTTGCGGCGTCATCCGAAGCTACTATGATTTCAAGTTTAAATTTTTTAAACTTAAAGCGCTTTATAAGCCACATAAACTTTTTTAAAATTATTCCCAAAAAACGAGCGCAATATTTAACCGCTTCAAAAAAGCCTTTTTCGTTACTCAATTTTTTAAAGAAATTTTCTTTTTTATCGCCTTTTAAATCAAGCTCTTCTTTTTTAGGTTTTTCTTTTTTCTTTTTTCTTTTTTTAGCTTTAATTTTAAACCTTTTTCGGTTGTCAAACAAAACTATGCCTGCATATTTAATTCGGTAAAAAAATTCGCTCGAATAATCAATGTCAACCGTAACAGGCAGTATTGTTAAAAGAAAAATTATAAGCACTATGCCAAGAACAATAAATAATGCTGTCACCCGTGCGCTTCCTCATCTGTTAAATTTTCTTCTATTTTAAGTTGTTCGCCTATGTCATTTACCTCGGGGGTTTCTTTAGGTATGGGCGGTAAATCACTTAAATCGTTAAGACTGAAACTGCGCAAAAATGTTTTTGTAGTTCCGTAAAGCAACGGTCTGCCGGGAAGTTCAAGCCTTCCGCGTTCTTCTATAAGTCCCTTTTCTACAAGGGTAGAAACAACGCCCGAACAGTCAACACCGCGCACCTGCTCTATAAAAGCGCGCGTTACGGGTTGATTGTAAGAAATTACAGCCAAAACTTCAAGCGAAGCCGGTGACAACGGCGTGCGGCGCTTAATGTCAAAAGCCTTTTTAATATACGGCGCGTATTCTTCGCGGGTTACAAGCTGATAGGTGTTTTCAAGCCTGACCACCGTAAAACCGCTTTTGTTTTTTTCAAGTTTAATTTCAAGTTCTTTTATAAGTTTTTCGACCTCTTCGGGCGTTTTTTCAAACACTTGTGAAAGTCTGTCAATGCTTATGGGGTCACCCGAAGCAAAAAGCACCGCCTCAAGCGCTGAAACTATTTGTTGGTTGTTCATTTTTTATTATGCCCCTTAATAATCTTAATTTCCGCCGTTTCGGCGCTGTCACCGCTTATCTCTACGCGGTTTGCTTTGCAAAGTTCAAGCACAGCCAAAAATGTAGCAACTATTTCGGAACGGCTTTGCGCCGAAGCGTAAAGTGACGAAAGTTTGCTCTTGCCGCCCTTTACAAGTTTGCGTATTACAAACACAATTTTTGTTGAAACCGAAACTATTTTCTTTGCGACTATTTTTGTAAAAGGCGCAACATTTACGGGTAATCTGCGCTGTCCGCGGCCGACTGCAGCAAGATATGAATTAAAAATAACATTACTTTCGTGAACAAGTTCATAGGTTTTGTCAAACTCATATTCACCCGGTTTTCGCACAAAGCGGTCAAAACCTGCCGTCATACCCGACAGCTTTTCAGCCATCTCACGACAAAGCTGATATTCAAGCAATTCGCCGGTAAGTTCTTCTTTAAGGCGGACTATTTCATCATGACGCGGCAAAAGGCTTACCGTTTTCATATAAATAAGGCGTGAAGCCATTTCTAAAAACTCGCTTGAAATTTCCATTTCTTCGTCACGGAATATTTGTATCTGCTCAAGATATTGGTCAATAAGCACAGATAACTGAATATCGTAAATATTAAGTTTGTTTCGAGCTATAAGCTGTAATAACAAATCAAGCGGACCTTCAAAATCGGCTGTCTTATAAGAAAGTGTTGCTGTTTGTTCCATTTTTTCACACTCCGAACAATTTAAGCGGAAACCTTGCAAGAGAATTTATAGCATTTAAAATTCCGTTTGATAAAAAAGAAATAGGTGCGTCAAAAATTCCGAGATAAAGCAAAACAAAAAGCACTACAAAAATATAACGCTCATACTGCATTATTTTAAAATAATATTTTTGCGGTAAAAAAGTAAAAAGTATTCTTGAACCGTCAAACGGCGGTATGGGAATAAGATTAAACACAGCAAGATAAACATTTATTTGGGCAACGGTTGAAAAAAAGAAAGCAAAATACACATAAACATTTAAAACCGCAACCGAAGCGTTTACCAAAATTAAAACTGTGTATATAATGTAGTGCAAAAGCAAAGCAATAAACGCAGTAATAATATTAGAAAGCGGACCTGCAAGCGCCACAAGTGCCATGCCCCACTTTGGATTTTTATAATAACGGGCGTTAACCTGCACAGGTTTCGCCCAACCTATGCCGAAAAGCAATATTGCGGCGGCACCGACCCAATCTATATGCGCCATAGGATTAAGCGTAAGTCTGCCCTGATATTTAGGCGTAGGGTCACCGAGTTTGGTAGACACAAATCCGTGCGCCCACTCATGAATGGGAAGTGTAAAAAATATAACAGCAAGCGAAGATATAACGCTTATAATGATTTGATAAAAATTAAGATTTCCCTTTATTGCGCTTATAAGCAAGTAATAACACCCCAATTTATATATTTATGTTAATTATATAACATTTAGGACAGAATTACAAGAAAAATATAGCTTAAATAAATCTTAATGTTTTGAAGGTTGATTTTTAAATCTATCGGTGATATACTTTATAAGCTATGGAAATTTTAAGGTTAATAATTAAAATAATAAATAAGGTATCGGGATTTATCAGTTCACTGCTGAAGTATAAGATTGTTTACAAGATAACCGGTGTATTTTTTACGCGAAAATTTAAGAAAGCGAAGTGTAATCATAAATACGCAATACTTGTTGCGGCTCGAAATGAAGAAACGGTTATAGGCAATCTTATTGACAGCATTAACAGACAAGACTATCCTAAAGAGCTTGTAACGGTTTTTGTTGTGGCAGATAATTGCACCGATAACACCGCACAAATTGCGCGTGACTTAGGGGCTGTATGCTATGACCGCTTTGACGAAGAGCATCGAACAAAAGGTTACGCATTACAGTTTTTGGTTGAAAACATACGGCGTGATTTCGGTATAGAAAATTTTGAAGGCTATTTCATTTTTGATGCCGATAATCTGTTAAAGCAAGATTACATAACGCGTATGAACGAATCATTTGATTCGGGGCAAAAAATTATAACCTCTTACCGCAACACTAAAAATTTCGGTGATAATTGGATATCCGCTTCATACGGTATACATTGGCTTCGCACCATAAGAAACGAACACCGTGCAAGGTCTTTGTTCCACTTGGCAACACGAATTCAAGGGACAGGCTTTTTGTTTTCAAACGAGCTTATAAAAGACGGTTGGAACTATGTATCACTTACCGAAGACCGCGCTTTTTGCGCCGATGCTGTTGCGCAAGGCTATCAAATATCATATAACGATGCTGCCGAATTTTATGATGAACAGCCGATAGATATTAAAATTGCCATGCGTCAGCGTATTCGCTGGGCAAAAGGTCATCTGCAAGCTTTTGTTGAAACCGGACCCAAACTTTTAAAACATATTTTTGTAACCAACGGTGCCGCAAACAAAAATTGCGCCGATGCACCTTGGTATAAAAGATTTTTTAACAATTTAAGGCTTCGCTTTATGAGTCTTGATATGCTGTCGGTAGTGTATCCGCGCTCACTTATAACACTTTTCAAACGGGCAGTAATATATTATCTTAAATTTGCTTTAATACTTATGGGCGCGCATTTTACCTTTACCGTGTTTAAGTTAGATATTTTCGGTTGGCAATACTGTGACGGTATAAAATTAAACAGCACGATTGCGGCCCTTACAATATCGGCATTTTACGCGTCGTTTGTTACCT
This sequence comes from Acutalibacteraceae bacterium, assembly GCA_036308405.1. Lineage (GTDB taxonomy): Bacteria > Bacillota > Clostridia > Oscillospirales > Acutalibacteraceae > UBA737. The sequence continues at coordinate 12,927 of JAXJVR010000061.1, read as the reverse complement.
ATTTCAAAAATATTTTTGCGGCGGCATACATTTTTATAGTAGAACACAAAAGAATCGAACATATACCGCTTGTTAAAAAGATTTGGTATTGCATAACATTTCCGATTTTTGATATTATTGGTAAATTTTCGTTACTTATTGCATTGTTTAAAAAGGTCGAATGGAAAGCTATACCGCACAATTCTAAAGTTAATATTGAAGATATAAACTGCAACAGAGCTAAAGTTAAAGAAAATTATACAACTAAAACATAAAAGATAAGGACTCGCATTTCGCGAGTCCTTATCTTTTATATAACTTGATTAAAGTTTTTGTATTGTCTCCATAACATAGTTGCCCAAATCTTCACAGGTAGCACCGTCACTGCGCCCGGTTATAACATACTTTTTATCAACCTCTGTGCATATATGAAGCGCTTTGTTAAGCTTATCGGCATATTCGGTAAAGCCTATATGTCGAAGCAACATTTCGCTTGCTTTAAACATACTTGTCGGGTTAGCGTATTTACCTCTGCCCTCTTCTATCATACGGGGAGCCGAACCGTGTATAGCCTCAAACATAGAGTATACATCACCAAGGTTTGCGCTGCCTGCTGTGCCTACGCCGCCCTGAAGCTGAGCCGCCTCATCGGTGATAATATCACCGTAAAGATTAGGAAGAAGTATAACCTGAAACTTTGAGCGAACTCTTGGGTTTACAAGGTTTGCGGTCATAATATCAATATACCAGTCTTCTGCTTCTATACCGGGATAATCTTTGGCAACCTCGTGGCATATTTCAGAAAATTTACCGTCGGTCTTTTTCATAATATTAGCTTTGGTAACTATGGCAACATTTGTTTTTCCGTTGTTTTTTGCATATTCAAACGCTGCTCTTGCTATACGCCTTGTGCCTTCGTTGGTTGTAACCTTAAAGTCAAATGCAAGCGTATCCGGAATTTCTACACCGCGTGAGCCCAAAACATACTCACCTTCGGTATTTTCACGGAAGAAGGTCCAATCAATATTATCTTCGGGCACTGCTACGGGGCGAACATTTGCATAAAGGTCAAGTTCGCGGCGCATAGCAACATTTGCGCTTTCAAGTGTGCCGCCCTTTAATGTGGTGGTAGGCGCTTTAAGAATTACATTACAAGCCTTAATCTCTGCCAAAACATCATCGGGTATAGCCTTGTTATGCGCAATACGGTTTTCTATGGTAAGACCCTCAATAGTTCTAATTTCAACCTTGCCTGCCTTAATTTCATCTTTTAAAATAAATTTCAAAAGTCTTTCCGATTCTGCCGAGATTATCGGGCCGATACCGTCGCCGCCGCAAACGCCGATTATGATTTTGTCAAGCTTTTTATAGTCGGTATAAGCGGTATCCGCTTCCATTTTACGTTCACGTGCGATTTGCTCTTCAAGAATTGTGCGGAACTGTTCAACCGCTTTGTCTACATAATTTTGCATTTTTTATTTACCTTCCTTTGTAAAATTAAGCAGTCCGCCTGCTTTAAGAATTTGTTTTTGTCTGTCGGTAAAGTTGCAAACAAGCGCTATGCTTTCACCGCTTGTTTCATTCTTAAGAGTAATCTCGCCCTTGTCCATACCGTCAAACACATTTGAAAGTGATAATTTATCACCTTGATTTATTTTATCATAATCATCAGCATTTTTAAAGGTAAGCGGCATAATACCTGCATTTATAAGGTTTGCCACATGTATACGGGCAAAGCTTTTGGTTATTACAACGCGAACGCCTAAATACATAGGCACAAGCGCCGCGTGTTCACGCGAAGAGCCCTGACCGTAGTTGCTTCCGCCTACAATTATGCTTTCACCCAAAGCCTTTGCGCGTTCGGGGAAGGTTTTATCGCATACACCGAAGCAGAACTGTGAAAGGTGCGGAATATTAGAACGGTATGGCAAAATCTTTGCGCCTGCAGGCATAATATGGTCGGTTGTAATGTTGTCTCCTACCTTAAGAGCAACCTCTGCAGTAAAATTATCGGTCTGCGGTTTTGATTCGGGGAACGGTTTGATATTCGGTCCGCGCAAAACCTCTACGCTGTCAGCGCAGCATTCGGGTGCCGGTGCAATAACAGCGCTGTCATCAATCTTAAACTTCTTAGGCATTTTTATCTTAATGTTTCCGCCTATTGTGCGCGGGTCGGTAATCTCACCTGTAAGAGCCGCCGCAACAGCAGTTTCGGGTGAAACAAGATATACGCCTGCGTCAGCTGTTCCGCTTCTGCCCTCAAAATTGCGGTTAAATGTGCGCAACGATACGCCTGCGCTGTTAGGCGAAAAGCCCATACCGATACACGGACCGCAAGCCGATTCAAGTATACGCGCACCGCTTGCTATAATATCGCTTAAAGCGCCGCAGTCGGCAAGCATAGCAAGAACCTGTTTAGAACCGGGAGAGATTGAAAGGCTGACACTCGGCGAAATGGTTTTTCCCTTAAGCATTGCCGCAACCTTAAGCATATCCATAAGTGATGAGTTGGTGCAAGAGCCTATGCAAACCTGGTCAACCTTTGTGCCTTTAAGAGACTCAACGGTTACAACATTGTCAGGGCTGTGCGGGCAAGCGATAAGCGGTTTTAATTCGTCAAGATTTATATCAATTACTTTATCGTAAACTGCATCGGGGTCACTGCAAAGCGGAATATAATCTTCCTCTCTGCCTTCGGCTTTCAAAAACTGTCTTGTAACTTCGTCCGAAGGGAATATTGAGGTTGTAGCACCAAGCTCGGTGCCCATATTTGTAATTGTAGCGCGCTCCGGCACAGAAAGATTTTTAATGCCCTCTCCGCCCCATTCGATTATAGCGCCTACACCGCCCTTAACCGACAAAATACGAAGTATTTCAAGGCTTATATCCTTTGCTGTAACAAACGGTTGCAATTTACCGGTAAGATTTACTTTATACATTTTAGGCATTGTTATAAAGTATGCGCCGCCGCCCATAGCAACCGCAACATCAAGACCGCCTGCGCCCATAGCGAGCATACCTATACCGCCGCCTGTGGGTGTATGACTGTCAGAGCCTATGAGGGTTTTGCCGGGCTTACCGAAACGCTCTAAATGCACTTGATGGCAGATACCGTTACCGGGGCGTGAAAAATAAATACCGTGTTTAGATGTAACCGACTGAATATATCTGTGGTCGTCGGCATTTTCAAAACCGGACTGCAATGTGTTGTGGTCTATGTAAGCAACGCTTTTTTCGGTTTTTACGCGTTTGAGTCCCATAGTTTCAAACTCAAGATACGCCATAGTTCCGGTAGCATCTTGTGTAAGTGTCTGGTCAATTTTAAGTGAAATTTCACTGCCGACCTTCATCTCGCCCGAAACCAAATGTTCTTTAATAATTTTTTGTGCTATTGTGTAACCCATAATCAGTTTCCTTTCTTTACCATATGATTATAAGCATTGTTAAGATGCTCAATTATAAGTTCTTCCGCAAGATTTGAATCACGCTTTGCTATTGCCTCATAAATTGCTCTGTGTTCGGCAACCGACGCTGCCGCACGGCTTGTATTAGATACCGATGCGCGACGGTATTTAAGTATCTTTTTATGAAGCGGAACAAGAACATCGTAAAATGTAGAACTGCCGCTCATCTTAAAAATTGTCTCGTGAAACAGACTGTCCATACTCTTTATTCGGTCAGGGTCATGTTTTTCAAGATAAAATTCCTGAAACTCAAGCGCCTCGCGTATGGTTGCAAGTTGTTCATCGGTGTGGTTTTTAGCCGCAAGCGCCGCAGCCTTACCCTCAAGCGCCGAGCGAATCATAAATATATCTTCAAGGTCTTTTTCGCTTATGCCGACAACAACCATACCTTTGGGTGATTCTTCTATTAAATGCTCCTGTTCAAGTCGGCGCAGAGCCTCGCGAATAGGTGTTCGGCTTACGCCGAGTTCGGCGCTTAATTTACTCTCGGTAAGACTTTCACCACGTGAGTATTTTCCGCTTAAAATATCGTTTTCAAGGTGTTCAAACACCTGGTCCGCAAGCGATATTGTTTTATGCTCTATCATAATTTGCCCCCTGAAAATTCAGTGATTTTTTGCTCTATCTCTTCATTAGAAAGGCTTGTTTGTCTGCCGTCTTCATATTCGCGGTCAATCCATTCTTTAATTTTAACCACAAGTTCGCTGTGTTTATCGACGGCATTTTCGCCCTTAAGATTATAGTTCTGATTTATCCAATAAGCAATGCCTGCAAGTCCCGATGTTTTACCGAGCAATACAGACACAGGTCGGTTAAGTATTTTTTCGGTATTGAATATATTATAAATTTCTTCATCTTTAAGCAGTCCGTCCGCATGAATACCGGCTCTAGTTACGTTAAAGTTTCTGCCCACAAAAGGTGTCATAACCGGAATTTCATAACCGATTTCATTTTTGAAATATTCGGCAATTTCGGTAATAACAGTCGGGTCCATACCGTCAAACGAACCGCGAAGCGAAGCATATTCCATAACCATTGCTTCAAGCGGAACATTGCCGGTGCGCTCGCCTATACCGAGCAGTGAACAGTTAACGCCCGAAGCGCCGTAAAGCCATGCCGTAGAAGCGTTTGTAACCGCTTTATAAAAATCGTTATGGCCGTGCCATTCAAGCATTTCGCTCGGAACATCGGAATAATGTTGCAAACCGTAAATAATGCCCGGCACACTTCTGGGCAAAGCAACCTCGCTGTAAGGCACACCGTAACCCATTGTATCGCACGCGCGTATACGCACAGGTATACCGGCGTCTTTTGACATTTTCATAAGCTCGTTTACAAACGGAACTACAAAACCGTAAAAATCGGCGCGCGTAATATCCTCTAAATGACAGCGCGGCATAACGCCTGCTTCAAAAGCCTGCGCCACAGCGGCAAGATATGTATCCATAGCCTGCTTTCGTGTCATTTTAAGTTTTTTAAATATATGATAATCACTGCAAGATACCAAAATTCCCGTTTCACGAATACCCAAATCTTTTACAAGTTTAAAATCTTCTTTGTTGGCGCGTATCCATGTGGTAATTTCAGGAAATTTTAAACCGAGCTCCTGACATTTTAGCAATGCTTCTCTGTCTTTTTTGCTGTAAACAAACATCTCGGTCTGACGGATAATACCGTATGGTCCGCCGAGTTTTGACATAAGCTTATAAAGATTTACTATCTGCTCAACGCTGTAAGGCTCAACCGATTGCTGTCCGTCACGCAAAGAGGTATCCGTAATCCAAATATCCTTAGGCATTTGCATAGGCACACGGCGATGGTTAAAGGCAATGCGCGGAACATCGTCATAACTGTAAAATTCACGGTATAGATTAGGCTCAGCCACATCTTGAAGCGAATATTTATAATCGTTTTCTTCTAATAAATTTGTTTTGTTTGAGAGTTCAAGCAAAAATTCTCACCCCTTGTGTATTACTGTATACAATTATACGCCAATATTTATATTCTGTCAATTACTATTTTGAATATTTTTGTCATAAAGAAGGGTTATATCGTCTGCAATTTTTGCAAACACCGACGCAGTGCTTACATTAAGTTTGCTGTCGCTCATAACCACCGCAACATACCGCGGTTCATCCGCCGGAAAAAAACCGCAAAACCAGCTGTTTGTTATTTCTTCGCCGTTATTGTAATAACGGCCTGTTTGCGCGGTAGCCGTTTTGCCTGCGGCTGTGCAATTTTGCGGCATTGCCTCGGCTCCCGTGCCCTCGGTTATAACCGTGCTTAAATATTGTCTTAAAATCTCGGCGGTCTCTCGGCTCATAACGCGTGTGGGTTTGCCTTTATCATATAAAGTTTCGACTCCGTCTTTGAGCGTTTTTTCGACCACCGAGGGCAGATAATAACTTCCGTCACCGGCAATGCTTAAATACAGAGTCAACATATTTACGGGGCTTAAAAGCAACTCGCCCTGCCCTATGCTTAAATTTACAAGCGCGCCGTCATTGTTAAGCGTTTCAAGTTTAGGTATACTGCCCTGTGCCGTATATAAGTTATCTGCAATTTTAATTCTTGAGCCGAAATTCAACGCAGATGCGGTTTTAAAAATCGGTTCGCCGCCCAAATTTATTGCGCAATTATAAAAAAAGCAGTTGCACGACTGAGCAAGCGCACTGCATAAATTCATATTGCCGTGACCCGAAAGATTATGACAGCGAAACACTCGGTCTGCGATTTCAAGACTGCCGGTGCATTCAAAGGTTAAAGAGCCTAATCCGCATTTTATTGCAGAAGCGGCAACACACGGTTTAAATACAGAGCCTACGCTGTAAGCCGATAAGGCGCGGTTTAAAAGCGGTGAATTTTCCGCTGTTAAACTGTCTGTTAAATTATTCACATCAAATAACGGCGCGCTCGCCATTGCCCTGATTTTTCCGCTTGGAACTTCGGCAACAACCGCGCAACCGCTGTTCATTTTTAAAATTGCGTTTTCGGTTATATTTTGTATGTTAATATCAAGAGTGGTTACAACACCGCTGCTTACAGCCGATAAATCATTTTCAAAATAAGGCTCTATTCCGTTTAACACGCCGCCTTTGCCGTCCATTGAAAAAACGGCTGACACCGTGCTGTCACTGTATAAAACATCGTCATAAGCCTGCTCCAACCCCGAAACACCGTGACCGCTTGTATCGGTATAACCTATTAAATGGCACGCAGATAAATATTCGGGTGTGTGTTCATAAACTTCGGCAAAAGCAATTCCCTCACTGTCGATTTTTCGCTCTACCGTGCATACCACCGGCTTTTTATTTTCAAGTGCGTCGATTACGCTTTCGGGCAGTTCGCCCGAAACACAGTTTTTAAGCGCTGTTATGCTTTTAGGTGTAGGCACCACGGCGGCAACTGTTTTTGACGATGTATTTGTTAGCGGCACCATATTGCAGTCGTAAACTGTTCCCCTTGTATTTGAAACTGTTATTCGGTAAGACGCTTGCTCTGCCTGAAAGGTGCTGTAATTACCGGTAGCAATCACCGCAACGCGCAAAATACACGACAGCATAAGCATAATAATTACCGTAAAACAAAGCACCGAGCGCGAAGCAAAAAGTTTGCCGTAAAAAGTATTTTGCATATATTTCACCCAAAATATTATTGACATCAAAAAATACTTAATACTAAAATTTTATAAAATAACAAGCAGCCGCTTTTACGCGACTGCTTGTTTTAGGTTTATTGCTTTAATGTTTTTAAAACAATTTAAAATTAGTCTGCCTGTGCGCTCGGGCAGTAGATAGCCTGTGAAGCGTCATCCAAATCTTGATAGCAACGAACCCAGTCAACATAAAGGTCATAAGGTGTGTCGCCTTTCACAATCTTCTTATCACCGCTAATCTTGTAGTTATTCGGTGTGTAAATCATCATATCTATGAGGAAATACTGCCACAGGTTAAATCCGACGCCGTTGTTATTCAAAGTAACATCTTCTATATAACCGTCGCCGTTTACATCACGCAAGTCATAAGCGGGGTCCCACGCAAAGTCCAAAGTAACATTACCGTCAATCATAACCTTACAACGTTCTGATGTGTATTGGAACGCATAAATATGATACTCTTGGTTTACAGTTTCTTCGTCAAAATAGTATCTCCAGTTATATAAGCCGTCCTTATTGTTGCCCCAATATTCTTTGTTTATATCAGGACCGTATGACATCCAATAAGCATAAGTGCAGTTACCGCTTGTAAGGTTTGTATAAGGTCTCTTGCGGTAGTCAAGCAAATTAAGCTGTTTGCCATCGTTACGGTTAATATAAACCGGATAATAATACGCTTTCTTTTCGGTAACGCCGTTAACATCAACATTTTCGAACAACATTTCTTTGTCAACCAAGTTGCCGGTTACCTTATCGTAAGTTGCGTAACCGTTATCAATAGCGGTCTGGTTAAACTGGTTAACCTGTGCATCTGTAAGATAGGTTTTAGGTCCGTATGTTGTTTTGCCAGTACCGTTTTGATACCACTTGTGTATGGTAGTAGTCATGTGGTCAGCGTCAGCAAAAGACTCAAACAAGTCAAACTCGATTATCCACAAACGGTCACTGTATTTACCGTAACCGTCATCGTAATTCAAGTTTGGTATACCTCTAAGGTTATTGTCTTTCATACTGGAAAGTGTCCAAATTGCAGGGAACGCACCGCGTCTGTAAGGCAAGCGAGCACGGAACTCAAAATAACCGTTTCTAAAGAACATATTTTGTTGAGTCGTAACCATACCGGAGGTTGCATAACCGATGTCGCCGTTACCTTCGTCATAATAACGGTCAGCAGAAAGACGGAGTCTGCCGTTTTCTACATACTGGAACTTTTCATCCTCATAAATGTTGACCATATCATCCTGACGCTCAAGACCGAATGGTTCTTGACGCCATTTGTTTGAGTCCATCAACTCGCTGCCGTCAAATTCGTCGCCCCATACATAATCGTATGTAACGCCGTTAAGAGTTACCTGTGACTTAAAGTCATCCTGTTTGCCGTTTAATACAGCAACCTGACCGTTTTTAGCTTCAACGGTTTTAAACCACTTAACAGCCTTGCTTACCATTGCAAAGTGACCGCCTTCAAAAATAAGGTTGTCACCGCTTACCTTAACGGCAAATTCGGTTTCACCGAGGCTTGTTTTGTAGAAAGCTGTATCGCCTACCAAGATTTTCTTAGCATCAGTTGATACATCGGTATCTCTTTTAACTTCAAGGTTAAGCTTTAAATTATCTTTAAAGAATTTTTGAAGTTCAACAGCCGCATTGCGATTAAAGCCGGTATAGTTAACATAACGGTCACTGCCGTCTTCGTTACGGCTTTCTTTACGGTTGTTCCATTTTTCATAAGAATAAACTATAACATAATCGTCTGTTATGTTGAGTGATTTATACTCATAATCAAATTCGGGAACAAAGGTTTCAACATACTTTTCGGAAGAAGCTGCCACCTGCGGAAGCGGACGCTCGGGCAAGCCTTTTTTCTCTTCTTCGGGTTCTTCCGTAGGGATAATAACTTGTATATTGTTGTTACTATTATAGTTATTATCGGTGTTATCGTTTTCATTATCATTTGTTTTAACGATAACCTTCTTTTTAATGACTACCTTTTTCTTTTTGCTTGAAGAATCGTCTTTACAGCCGACTGCTGATAAAAGCATCAACACTGCAAGCAAAAAACAGATAATCTTTTTAAAAGAACTGCTCAAATTCATATAACCCATCCTTTCCTTATTAGTCAATTACTTCAACACTGTTTTTTCTTGAAATAACAGCAACAACTGCGCAAGCCATTATTGCAGAAATAAGCGCTGTAACAGTAACGATATCGCCTGTGTTCGGTGAAATCGGGCTGTTGCTGCTTGAGTTAAGGTGAATTAAGTTGCCGCCGCTTACTGTATCGTTAACCGGCACAATTATAATATCATCAAAGTAAAGGCTTGAGTTAGCGCCGTCAGCACGAAGTGATACCCACTTGGTTTGTGCTGTAAATGTGTATGTGTATTTAGTCCATTCGCCAACCTTTAAACCACTTGCTACCGTCATATTTTCATAAGCGACAGCAGTATCAAGATAAACAGGTTTTGAATTGTGAACCAATGAAAGTAATGTGTCGGGGTTGTTTGCCTTATCGGTAGTTGCCCACAAGATAATCTTGTAAGTCTGACCGGGTTCAAGCATATCCTGATAGTTAAGTAAAACATCAACAGGTTCTGTGTTAGTGTCTAACAAACGCATTGAACGGCCGCCGGTGCGAACATAAGCGTTTTTGTAACCGCCCTTTGCACCCGGTTTGTTAAGACGCCACTGGGTTTCATCATAATCCCAAATAGTATCGGGATAACTTTCAAAGCCTTGAATTACACCGGTCGGTTCCCAACCTGCGTAGAGTGTCAGATTTCTCGGAGGATAGTAACCATAGGGGTATTCAACGCTGATGTCATCAAATACATACCAACCTGTAAACTTGTAACCTTCGCGTTCAACGGTAGGCAAAGTCATAGTTGAATACATAGGACCTGTAATCGGGTCAACCTCAAGGCCGTCAACATTGGTCACAAATGTTACTGTCGTAGAAGGTGCTGTAAAGTTAAAGTCAGAGAACTTTTCAAGCTCTTCTTGAGTGCGGTGCTCACCGAATTTAGCAAGCACAGGTGTGCCGCCTTCGACAACGCGCCATATTCCGCCGTCACCGACAGTTTCCTCCCAATCAAGACCTGACATAGCTTTTTTAGCTGCCTCACCTATACGCTGGGTAGGTTTATTAAGTTTTATAACTTTGTTTGAATCAACACCGGGTTGTTTTTCAAATGCAAAATAGTAAACATTGCTTGCGTCAAGAACATAGTTTTCAGCAGACTGTCTCCAAGTAGAAACTGTGCCACCGCTCATAACGCGTGTTCCGCTCTGCGGTAACGATACGCAATTTTTAATAGCAGAACCGTAAGAATGGTCCTGACCTACAAATGTGCCGAAATGAGCTTTTGTTCCCGCAGAAGTCGGCTCTGCAGAATAATCAACCGAGCCTGTAAAGATACAATTTTCAAACAATACAGGACCGCCTGCCGTGCCTACAAAACCGCCTGAGTCATCTGCTTTTACATAGCATGTATGGTCAACAAAGCAGTTGCGGATTTTAGGCTGTTCAGCCTTAAAGCCTTCGGTTTCACGGTAAGTATTATTTTTAGCAAGGTCATGCGGGTCCATAGGATAAGCAGTGTTCCAATAACCAATCATACCGGTTACAATACCGATTGACTCGCCTTCAATAGAAGTGTTACCTACTAAATAAGCGTTAGAGAAACCGACATTTTCAACAACGGTGCCGATGCCGCTTTGCGGAATAAAGCCTGCACGAACATATATATCGCCGGCAGAGTGGTCAAGATACAAACCGTAAATAACATAACCGTCACCGTCAAATGTTGTATAATGGAAGTTATCATAGTTTGCTGTTCTTTGTGTATACCACTCGTTGCAACCGATTTTATCTGCCCAAAGCGGACTGTTTACATCGTTAAGATATATATCAGCTGTAAGCTTATAATATTTGGGGCTTGTTGCCGTTCCGGATGTATTATCTTTAATACAGTGAGCCAACTGCTCAGCAGTTTCGATTAAGTATGGCTTATCTTTGGAGCCATCACCGCCTGCAAATTTAGATGCTACAGCACCTGACCAAACTTCACCCTTAACACCGTTTGATGCTAAAACCAAACCTGACGGTCTCGGGAAGTCGCCTTTTACAACCTTCCAGCTATCAGGGAAGTTAAGTCCGGGCATATCTTTTTTAGCGGTTGCTGATTTACTCGGTTTTAACTGTTCTGTAGTCAATACAGTAACACCTGCAACCTGTTTACCGTCTGTATCGGTGTATACAAGCTCATCACCGCTTACATCGGTATAAACATTTTTAGCGGTAACATTTGTTGTTTTTCCGAACGGATAAGCGTTTGCAGAAATGCAACGGTTAACCTTTGCAACACCGGTAATGTCGCCGAACAAACCGTTTGCTGCAGAAAGACAGTCGTTAATATTAACGGCAGAATAACCGATTTTACCTATAATACCGCCGGATGCTGCGTTGCCGCCGAATACAACGGTTTCATCAGCAACATCAGCGTTAAAGTTAACTACTTTACCGCATCTTTCGGCAACTGCACCGGCAATAGCACCGATGGCGCCTGATTTTGCAGTAAGGCTTGAATTTATAACCTTAAGTTCACGAATATCTGCGCCCGAACCTACAACAGGAATAAGACCCGAATATTCGCCCTTTTGACTGCCGCCATAGTAAAGGCCGCTTACAGTATAGCCGTTACCGTTAAGGCTTGCGGCAAATGTGGGAACATCGTTTGATGTAAACCACTGTTTTGCGTTATCAGTCCAATTTGCAACTGATGTATCGTTTAAAACGATATCAGATGTAAGTTCAAAATACTGACCTTCTTTTGCGGTCAATAACATAAGCGCAAGCTCTTCTGCGGTAGCAATCTGATAAGGTGACGCGCTGGTGCCTTCACCTGCGGTAAACATAACCGCGGTTTCACCCGACCATGCATCGCCTGCGGAATACTCACGAACTTTATAGATTTTAGGAGTGGGATAGCTGTTTGCACTGTAAGTCCACTTTGCGCTGTCAATACCCTTTAATTCGTCACCCTTTTTAACGGTTGCTTCATCTGTTAAAATAAAGCATCCGTTTGCAAAAGTTCTCTTATAAGGCTCTACGCTTGAACCCATATCAAATGAATCGTCTAATTTTAATTTAGCAAACTCTGCGTTAACAACACCTGTAACATCGTTGTAAGCATAGTTATATGTATATTTTCTGCTGGGTGTAATATTTTCCCAAGAAGTGCCGATTGCGTTTGTATATACATTTGTGTATAAACTGCGGTGGAAAGCGTTTGAACCGTAATACAATGAGTGCGGAGCGCTGTCCATTATAATACAATCGGTAAGTGTAGCACTTTTTACATGGTGAAGCCAAGTAACAAGACCGTATGTAATGTTAAATGTTGCATGCTTTGCAATATTGCCGTATACCAAACAGTTTTCGGCTTCGAGCGATGATTCGTTAAGAACTATACCGGTCAAGATACCGCCGCGGATAATTGCGTTGTCTGAATCTTCATCGTCTTTACCTTGCCAAGATGCTATAACAACATTGTTATAAGCCGAACAGTTTTGGAAAACAAGTTTCGGATTTCCGTTTCCGGAACTGCGACCTATAAATACAGAAGCCGCAAGACCTGTAAAACAGCAATTCTTAACGGTAAGGTTTCTGATAGAAACGTTGCCCTTATATTGCGGGAAAATACCTGCATCGCCTTCGTCAATAGCAAATAAGCCGTAAACAACAACGCCGTTGCCGTCAAAGAAGCCTTCAAAAGGTGATGCGCAGTTCCAGTTAAGGCCGCTTGCGTATTTAGCACCGCTGAGAAG
>JAXJVR010000060.1:0-2770 GCA_036308405.1 Acutalibacteraceae bacterium | reverse complement strand
GTAGGGAACTTAATTTTCCGTTTTTCTCTCCCTCCGTCATCAGAGGCAGGGACGCGGTTCGCATAAATGCTAACACTACAAATATGTGCTGTGATAAATCACTTATATTAACTGCAAAACACATGATTGCCTATGGTGGTTATAACATCGCGGCTGAAAATCCATTTGTTTGTGGCAACGCTTGGGTTGTAATAATATACGGCGCCTCCGCTTGGGTCTAAACCGTTAAGCGCATCGCGCGCCGCAGAATACGCGCTGTCGGCTATCGGCTCGTAAAACTGACCGTCATAAAGACAAGAAAAAGCTCCGTTTTGATAGACCACGCCCGACACCGTATCCGGAAAAGAGGGATGCTCTACGCGGTTTAACACCACGGCGCCCACCGCTACCTGACCTAAATATGTTTCGCCCCTTGCTTCTGCCGATATGACGCGCGCAAGCAATTCGTAGTCTGATGAATTATACGCTCCTGAAGAATTAAGTCCTAATGCTGCCATAGTTTTACTGCCTACAACGCCGTCTGCGACAAGCCCGTTTGCTTTTTGAAAATTAACAACCGCATTTTTGGTAGCGGTGCCGTAAATACCGTCAATTTTGCCCGTATAATACCCAAGGCTCTGAAGTCTTGACTGAATATCGCTTACCTCTTTGCCGGTAGAACCCATTTTTGACAGCGCACCTGCCGAAATGCAGAGCATAAATATAAAAACAAATGCAATAATAAGTATTTTAAAGGTTTTATTCATACAAAAAATCACTCCTTTTATATTTTGCCCGCAAATTTAATATTATTAAAATTTATTTTTTCAATCATTAAAGACAAAAATATATATTTTATGCTGTGTTGCTTTGACAAAAAACGCAACCGTTAAGGTCTATAATAGTTTTGATAATATCATATAGGCTAAAAGGTCTTGAAATCGGTAAATGTAAAAAGGACAGTGAAGTTAAAAATGAAGGACTTAATAACAAAACCGCAAAACAATGTAAATCAAAACAGCAAAGAACTTATTTATGCCGTTGTTTTGCATATAGCTATGGCTTTTTTGGGGTTTATTGCATCACGCGGAGTTATTTTAGACACACTTATGCCGTTTGGTATTGTAATGCTCGGCGGTTGCACGGCGGTATTTTTACCGAGTATTGCAACCGGCGCTTTTGTCGGGTATTTTATACCCGCGGTGTCGGGCGGCGGATTCAGATACATAGCGGCGCTTTTTGCAATTTTAGCAATAAGGCTTTTGCTGTCGGGTTACAAAAAAACAGCCGAAAACCCCTTCTTTTTAAGCACAGTGACAGCGCTTGCAAACGCTTTTACAGGCGTTGTTACATACAGCGGCTCGGCAATAGACGCGCTTAAGCTTGCCGCCGAGTGCCTTATAATTTTCGGTGCGGTATTTTTAAACCACCGCACATTTACTGCGCTTGACAAAAATCTTATAGGGCTTTCAACCGATGAACTCGGTTGTTTGCTTGTAACCGTTTCGATGATTTTAATAGGTCTTAACGATTTTAGTGTTTTCGGTATTTCGGTGGGCAGAACCGTAGGCGTATTTTTAATTCTTGCGGTCTCTAAATACGGCGGAACTTCGGCAGGCGCAATCTGCGGAATAAGCGTATCGTTTGCCTCGGCTTTAACCGGCAGTTTTGACGGCGGCGTAATATATGCCCTTGCAGGTCTTGCGGTGGGCGTGTTTGCACCGCTCGGAAAATATGCCCAAGCCGCCGCAATGACGGCGTCGGGCGTAATAAGTCTGTCTTTTACCGATTACGGCGAACAAGCCATGCCATTTATGGCAGAGCTTATTACCGGAAGCGTAATTTTTATTTTACTGCCGAGAAGAAGCGGAATATTTTTAAGCAAATTCTTTTGCAAAAAACCGACCTGCGCTAAAGAAGACGGCTTTAACAAGGCGCTTGGGTTCAGACTTAATTTGGCATCGGAAGCGCTTGTGGATGTGTCGGACACGGTAGCCCAAGTTTCAAAAGAACTCGGCAAAATAAATGCCCCCGATTTTAAAACCGTGCTGGCGTTTATAGAGCAGGACGCGTGTTCAGGCTGTAAATTGCGCATGCATTGTTGGGAGAAAAAGTCCGACCAAACGCTTGAAGCGGTTATGCTTATGCTCAACTACTTAAAAAGCGGGGATATTCCGCAAAACGAACCGCAGTTGGATGAATTCAGGGGGCGCTGTCTGCGTGTTAAAAAAATGGAAGACGTTATAAAAAACCGATATTCGCAGTATACCTCTCATCTTGCGGCGGAAAACAGAATTGAGGAGGTTAGGCAGGTTATATCCGAACAGTTTGAAGGCATTTCGGATATGCTTAAGGAATTAGCCGTAGAGTTTGCAAACGGCGAACAATTTGACGCATTATCTGCCGAATCGGCGGTTGCATCACTTAATAATTTAGGCATACAGGCAGACGACTGCTCTGCAAAAATAGATAAATACGGCAGAATGTCGCTCGAAATGAAGATTAAAACAAACCAAAACACCGTTCTTAACCGACTTCAAATTATGAAGATGCTCTCGCTTGCCTGCGAGCGTGATTTTGACAGACCCAACATAACAAAAACAGCCGACGGCGCGCTTATGACGGTAAACGAACACGCTGTTTTAAGAATAGATATAGGTTCAGAGCAACACTGCGCCGCGGCAGGTTCTATTTGCGGTGACTCATACAAATATTTTAATGACGGCAAGGGTCATTTTGTAATGATATTAAGCGACGGTATGGGTACGGGCGGCAGAGCCGCGGTAGACGG
>JAXJVR010000059.1:0-2425 GCA_036308405.1 Acutalibacteraceae bacterium | reverse complement strand
GTATATAACCTGCTAAAATGGACAAATGTTTTTCAGAATAAAAATATGGTGGAAATTAAAGAAATACTTAACCGATACTCCGATAAAACAGTATGGATTAACAATTCAAAAGATGTTCAAAAAATCGTCAATAGAAAAGTGATATAAATGAATAACAGAATCATAACCGACATTTCAAACTTTATATTTGTATCGGACGAGCCTAAAAAGGTTGATGCTATCTTTCTGCCGGGCGGTTCACATCCCGAACAACCTGAATATGCTGCGAAATTATACAAAAACGGCTTTGCGCCAATTTTAATTGTTTCGGGCGGTGTCAGTGTTAAAAGGCAAAAGTTTGACGGTGTGAAATCAAAGGCGGATATTTACAATAAAGATTACAAAACCGATTGTGAATTTTTAACCGATGCGCTTAAAATTAACGACGTTCCCGCAAATGCAATTTACGGGGAAGACAAATCGGGACATACAAGAGATAATGCATTCTTTTCAAAAAGAGTTGCGGATAAAATCGTCCTGTAAAATAATCAAAAACTTATAAACATTTGTTGTTCTTGGTCAAAGACTACATATACCGACTTAAAGCCGAATAAAATACAGTGTGGTATTTTATTTAAAGGGTGTGTGTCGGGTGAATATTTGGCGCAGGTTTGCTCCGCAGTTTGCGGTGCTTGGTGTGGTTTGCTTAATTGCCGCAATAGGTATTGTAAAAAAAGATGTTATAGGCGTTAATGCCGACGCGGATACGCGTCAGACTGTTATAATTGATGCAGGCCACGGCGGGTTTGACGGTGGGGCGCAGGCGGCGGACGGAACTATTGAAAAGGATATAAATTTACATATTGCTTTAAAGGTTGCGCAGATGTTGCGTTTTGACGGATTTAATGTTATAATGACAAGAACGGGAGATACCGGCACTGAAGACGATGAATCGGCCGCTATTGCAAAGCGCAAAAAGAGCGACCTTTCTAACCGATTACAGATTATGAAGGATAATCCCGACGCTGTTTTTGTAAGTATTCATCTTAACAAATTTACAACTTCCGCAGCAAGCGGAGCGCAGGTCTTTTATACAAAAAATTATGAGCAGGCGCGCGCTTTGGCAGAGTCTTTGCAATCTAACATAAAAAATTTAATTCAACCGCAAAACACCCGTGTGGCAAAGCAGGGCACAGACAGCACCTATCTGCTTAAAAATGCTGTTGTGCCGGCTGTTATTGTAGAGTGCGGGTTTTTAAGCAACAAAGCAGAGCTTGAAAAATTAAAGCAAGACGATTACCAATCGCAAATGGCGTTTGCTGTTTTTTGCGGAATAACAGAATATTTGAGTTAAAAATAAAGGAGCAACTATGGCAGGTAAAATTAAAACCGTTTTTGTATGCAAAGAGTGCGGTTATGAAACACCAAAGTGGATGGGTCAATGCCCCGGCTGTAACGAGTGGAATACCCTTGAAGAAGAGGTTATTGCCAAAAAAAAGGCAACCGGCTCTATGACTTCATCGGCTGTTAAAAAGGTTATATCGGGCGCTAAAATGCTTTCGCAGATAAATATTACCGATGAACAACGCTATGTTACAAAAATCGGGGAATTAGACCGCGTTCTCGGCGGCGGAATTGTCAAAGGCTCGGTTGTGCTTTTAAGCGGTGACCCGGGTATCGGTAAATCTACAATACTCTTGCAAATATGTCAAAGTATGAAAGACAGTTTAAATATACTTTATGTTTCGGGCGAGGAATCACCCGTGCAGATTAAGTTGCGCGCAAAACGGCTTGGTGTTTCGGGCGATAATGTAACCATAATGAGCGAAACCGACACACAGGCTATATGCGAATATATAATGGCACAAAAACCCGACCTTGTTATGATAGACTCAATTCAAACCTTGCAAATCAGCGAAATTTCTTCTTCGGCGGGTAGCATTGTGCAGGTGCGCGAGTCCACAAATATGTTGCTGCGCACCGGTAAATCACTTGAAATACCGATTTTTATAGTCGGTCACGTCAACAAGGGCGGAGATATTGCAGGACCTAAGGTGCTTGAACATATTGTTGATACCGTTCTTTATTTTGAGGGTGAAAGAAATCAGTCTTACCGAATACTGCGCGCCATAAAAAATCGTTTTGGCTCTACTAATGAAATCGGCGTTTTTGAGATGCGCGATACCGGACTTTGCGAGGTTGAAAACCCCTCGTCTATGCTGTTATCGGGCAGGATGAGTAATGTTTCGGGAGCGTGCATAACTTGTATTATTGAGGGCACAAGACCCATTTTGTCTGAAATTCAGTCGCTTGTTACCACAACGGGATTCGGCAATCCGCGTCGAATGACAAACGGTTTTGATTATAACCGCCTTAATTTGTTGCTTGCCATACTCGAAAAGCGTCAGGGACTTTATTTTTCAAATCTTGATACATACCTAAATGT
>JAXJVR010000058.1:0-3540 GCA_036308405.1 Acutalibacteraceae bacterium | reverse complement strand
CAAATGTTTGTTCAATGGCAGGCAACGATTATTTAATAAAAATGACCGACCTTATCAAAAACCGTTCAACCGAACAGGCGCTTATGCTTATAGATGAACTTCATAACTCTTCGGTTGATATGTTGAGACTGCTTTCTGAACTTACACAGCATTTTCGTGACCTTATGATAGTTAAGGTTGTAAAGGGTGATAAAAAACCGATTGTCTGCTCAAGCGCAAAGATGAAAGCTCTTGAAAAGCAGGCGCAAGACTTTGACATTAAAGAAATTATGGCAATTTTAAGCGTGTTGCAGTCTTCGGCATCGGCTATGCAAAGCGGTAACCGCCGTTGCGAGATGGAAATGATAATCATAAGGCTCTGCAACCCTGAAATCAGGCAGGACCTTGCTTCGCTTGAAAGGCGTATTGCGTTACTTGAAAGCGGCGCGGTAAAATCTTCTGCGCAAAATTCGGTAACTGTTAATAATGCCGGAACCGAACCCGCAAAAGCTGCGGTTGCAACACCGGATTTAAACGATGAAATTCCTTTACCGAGCGATAATGAAATACCATCTGATGACGCATATCAAACCGTAACTGCAACACCCGAAACGGTAGTGCAAAACGGCATTTACCCCGTAGACAGATGGGGCGAAATTCTTGGCATTTTACGCCAAAACTGCCCTATAATCGCAGGTGTTTTAAGCGATTCAAGCGCTTATATTCAAGGTGACCGACTGCTAATTGACACAAACAATTCGCAGTTTAAAGCGCTTGTAAACGGCAACAACCCCACCTATCGCGACTCTATACGCAAGGCCGCAAATCAGGTGCTCGGTAAAGTTTATAAGTTAGGTCCCTATCACGCAAGAACCGAAACTGCGCAAGAGGTTGACCCGCTTAAAAGTTTTGAGCAAAAACTTAAACAACTTGAAAACAATTAAAAATTTTAAGGAGATTATAAAAAATGAAAGTAAGAATTCCGAATTCGGGCGGTCCCGGCAATATGAATCAAATGATTAAACAGGCTCAAAAAATGCAGGAAGATATGACAAATCTGCAAACCGACCTTGAAGCGCGCGAATACACAGCAGTTTCGGGCGGAGGCGCCGTAAGCGTTACTGTTGACGGAAAGCATTTAATAAAATCAATAAAAATAAACCCCGACATCATAGACCCCGATGACGCCGAAATGATTGAAGACCTTGTAACAGTAGCCGTAAATGAAGCTATTAACAATGCTATTAACACCGCAGAGGAAGAAATGGGCGCCATAACAGGCGGACTTAATATTCCCGGTATGTTTTGATTATGAATTATAACATAGTTCCGCTTAACGAACTTATAAAACAGTTTTCGCGTCTGCCCGGCATAGGTAAAAAGACCGCGCAACGTCTGGCTTACAGCATTTTAGAGCAACCGCCAGAGCGCGCACGTGAATTTGCCGACGCGCTTGTTAACGCAAGAGAAAAAATACACTTTTGTTCGGTTTGCCAATCACTTACCGATTTGGATGTATGTCAAATATGTTCCGACCTGCACCGCGACAAAAGTATTATATGCGTTGTCGAAGACCCGCGCGATGTTATGGCTTTTGAACGCACCCGCGAATTCGGCGGCGTTTATCATGTTCTGCACGGCGTTATTTCTCCGCTTGACAACATAGGTCCGGATAAACTGCGCATTAAGGAGCTTATGGCGCGCCTTGGTGACGGCACGGTAAAAGAAATCATAATGGCAACCAACCCCACGGTTGAAGGCGAAGCTACAGCAAGCTATATATCGCGTCTTGTTAAACCGATGAACATAAAAGTAACTCGCCTTGCCTACGGTATACCGGTAGGCGGTGACCTTGAATATGCCGATGAATACACACTCGCACGTGCGCTTGAGGGCAGAAACGAAATCTAACAACATTTGATACGGAGTTTTATATATGGAACAACACAAAATAGACCGCATAAACGAACTTGCTCATAAACAAAAAGCCGAAGGCTTGACCGAGCAAGAAAAAGCAGAACAGGCGTCACTTCGCCGTGAGTATATCGAAGCATATAAGAAGAGTCTTATGTCTCAACTTGACAATATGTATATTGTAGAACCCGACGGCACAAAGCACAAAGTGACAAACAAGCAAGCACCCAAAAGTTAAGACGGATAAAAAGATATGAATATACTTATTTCGGACTGCTCTACTTTAGCGCAAAACAATGACCTACCGCTTTATATTTTTGAAAATTACGGCAAGGTAACATATAATCCCGATATACCTCGTCAAGAATTGCTTGATACCGTAGAAAATTACGATATGATTTTATGCAATAAGACGATAATTGACCGCGAGATTATAGACAAGGCAACAAGACTTAAATATATAGGGCTGTTTGCCACGGGTTACAACAATATTGACATTTCAACCGCAAAAGAACACGACATTACGGTTTGTAACGCGGGCAGTTATTCAACAAGCGCCGTAGCGCAACAGGTTTTCGCCTATATTTTAAATCATTATAATGCCGTTAACAAATACAACTCTTTAGTTCAAGACGGCGGTTGGCAGAATTCTAAAACATTTTCACTGCTATGCTACCCTACCGATGAGTTGCAAAACAAGACCATAGGCATTATAGGCTACGGCAGTATAGGAAAGCGCGTTGCCGAAATTGCACTTGCTTTTGAAATGCGTGTATTGGTGTATACAAGAACACCTAAAACCGATAGCAGAGTTAAGTTTGTAACACTTGACGAATTGCTTAAAAGCAGTGATATTGTAACACCGCACTGCCCTCTGAATACCGAAAGCGACGGTATGTTCAACAAACAAACCTTTGCCAAAATGAAGGACGGCGCATTCTTTATAAACACAGCGCGCGGCGGTTTAGTAAATGAAACCGACCTTTTAGAAGCGCTTAAAAGCGGCAAACTTTCGGGCGCTGCCATAGATGTGCTAAATCTTGAACCTATGAGCAAAGACTGTGTGCTTAAAGGCGCACCTAATATTATAATAACGCCTCACACTGCGTGGGCGCCGCTTGCCACAAGAAAACGGCTTATAGGTATTGTAGAAAACAATATCAAAGCATTTTTAGAAGGCAACCCGCAAAACAGAATAGTTTAAATTATTAAAATTACCGATATAAAAAACTATGTCGGTAATTTTGTTAGTTCTATGTCAAATGTTTAGGCTCCCTCTGACGAGGGAGCTGTCAGCGAAGCTGACTGAGGGAGAGAAAAATCAAATTTTATTGACTTTTATATTCTCTCCCTCCGTCTTTTGCTCTGCAAAATCCACCTCCCTCATCAGAGGGAGGCAAGACAAAAATAAAGCTTTACCTCAACATATAATAAAAAGCGTCTGGTCTTATAATATTGTTTTTAATTGGTAATTGTATATAACCAAAAATTGAATTATACTGCAAAAAACAAAAAAAGAGAGGCGTTTTTTATGAAAAAAGAAAATTTATTTAAAATTGTGCTTACAGCATTATTTACCGCGCTTGTGTATGTGGCTACAACACTTATACAAATACCCATTCCGGCTACGGGCGGTTACATAAATTT
>JAXJVR010000057.1:0-2608 GCA_036308405.1 Acutalibacteraceae bacterium | reverse complement strand
ATCCCAATAGTTTTATGGGCCTTATATTTATGTTGATTTTTGGCTTTTTCTTTTTGCGTCACAGTTATAAAGAGCAAAACAAATTATATGATGATTTAATTATGCTTTTAAATAAACTTGATAATTAACCTTCGAAAAAAGCACTTGCATAAGCAAGTGCTTTTTTTCGAAAGTATTTTATAAAATGGGTTGTTGGCGACTTTTTTAAAGTTTACTCGGTTAAATCAAATATTTTTAGAAATTGGCAAAATCAAAATCAGAAAAATCACACTCTATATTTTCTGTGGCAACAAAATTTTTGATGCACTTTATCAAATCGCAGATACCCACTCTGCTCTCTTCCATAAACTCATTTTGTCCGTCAGAACTGCCTTCATAAACATCGCAACTTATAGGATAATTTTCGGAAAATACCGCAGGGTCTATGTAACCGTTTGCAAATCTTATACTTTCACCGTTATCTCTGTAATATTTTGATGATGCATATTCATATTTCTTGTTATATCCGCCCCGCATACGCAGATAAAAATTATGACTTTGCGTTTCGCTTAACGGACAATGAAGGCAAAATTCAACCATATCGCTATCGCTCCAATATGATATTGAAAAATATTCGTTGTCATATCCGCCGTATTTTGAGGAAGGTTGTTGATACATAGAATAATCGCCGTTTAATGTGCCGTTTTTAATTGCAAAATCTTTACAAACCGCAAATAAATTGACTTTTGTTTCTGTAGGGGTAACTGCCTCAGGGGTAACTGCCTCATTAGCGGCGCTGTTAACTTTTTCACCGCTTTGTTCGGAAGCGGTAACTGCTCCGGTAGGTTTTGAGTTTGACACTTTATCCGAAACATTGTTTGTTGTATTAGAATTTTCACCGCTCGGTGTATTGTTTGCTGAAACATTTTCCGATTGTGAAACAGAGGTATCTAAAGAATTATTGTTGTTCTTTTTAATACTGTTGCCGTTTAATAACACAATAACTGCTGCAACCGCTATAGCAATAACTGCAACTGTAATAACAGCGATAATAGTTGTCTTTCTTTTTTTAGAAGTCATATTATCCTGCGGTTCATCTTGTTGTAAATCATCACTGCTATCAATTGTATTATCATTTAAAAGCATATCAGCTGAAACATTAAATATTTTTGCCAAGGCGGTTATATTATCAATCGTAGGCTGTGTTTGTCCCGTTTCCCAAAGGCTCACACTTTGCCTCGATACATTAAGTTTTTCTGCTAATTCATCTTGCGACATATTATTTTTCTTTCTGAAATTTCTGATATTATCGGATAACATCTTGACACTTCCTTAAAAAATTTATTTATCATCGTGATTATATCAAAATTTGCGCTTGCGTGCAACAAAATCAACTTTACAATTTGTCAAGTAACGCTTGCTTTTTGCAAAATCACAGTCTTTTTGGGCTTTTAAAGTAAAAACACCAACAAAAATTTGTCGGTGTTTAAAATTATCTAATCAAATTATATTCACCCGATTTTAATACTTTTACAAGCTCTTTTTCATCGGTTATACGGGTTTGTGTTTCTATACCGGCACAGCAAACAATATCGGTAGTGTGAGTATCAGCGCCGGATAAAAGAATTAACCCCGTATTATTTGCGGCAAACTCTTCTGCTTTTAAATTTTCTTCGGGCTTATTGCAGTAATTGTAAACTTCAATACCGTCAATATATTCACGCGGTAAAACACGCGGATTCGGAATATATGTCGGGCGGTAGCGGAACGGGTGCGCCTGAATTACAAGTCCGCCGTATTCTTTTATAGCATCATACCACATTTGCAATTCGTGATTTGCAAGTTGTGGATTATCGTATAAAAACTGCGGTGTTATGCCGTAACATAAAATTTCAAGTCCGTCAAACATCTTCTCTTCAATACCGAAAATTACATCTAAATCATATTGCTTTGCGGCATTCTTGCACTCAATATAATCCTGCTCAAAATATTTAACAAAATCATTCCACGGCAAATTGCGGTCAATACCCGTATTACTGTTTAAAAAATGATTTGTAATGACACAACCGCTGTAACCGCCGTCATTTAAAGCATTAACAAGTTCTTCGGGTGTCATTCGCGCGCAGGCACTGCAGGGCACTGTGTGAGTGTGCATTTGATATTTATAGGTTTTCACGCTATCACTTTCCTACCTTTAGGGTTATTTTATTATTTGAAGTTTCGGCAACAATTATGCTTAAACTGCTGTTTACAATAATCATATCAACAACAGGTGTCTCAATTTCGCGGCGAATAATATTTCTTAGTTCGCGAGCGCCTGTTTTTGTGCCGTCACATTGCAAAGCAATATTTTCGGCAACCGATTTGTCAAAAGAAAAAGTGATGTTGCGGTCTTTAAGCGCATCTGCAAGCTCATTTAACATAATTTCGGCAATTTTTGCAAGAGAATCGGTTGACAGCGGATTAAATACAACAATTTCATCAACACGGGCTATAAATTCGGGACGCAAAAATTCACGCAATGCTTTTAAAGCCTTTTCTTTAGAAGCGTCCGCAATGCTTTTTTCAAATCCCAACAGATTTTCACTGCGTTCGCTGCCTGCGTTTGATGTCATCACAATTATTGTAT
>JAXJVR010000056.1:0-3674 GCA_036308405.1 Acutalibacteraceae bacterium | reverse complement strand
GTCTAACATAGCGCGAATTTCGGCAACATATTCAGCCGATGCGTCAGATGTGCTGCTTTTACCGCCGCCTCCGGTATATTTTGTAAGGACTACGCCGTAGTTCAAAAAGCTTGCGTTTCGGCGTTCCATAACATCTTGGAAAGTCGGGTCTGTGCCTGCGTTAACATCGGCAGAAAGACACTTTGAATTTCTAATCGCTACGGTTTCGTCACAGTTTTGCATAACACAAATATCATGAATAATATGTGAAAGAAAATCAGACTGCAAACCCGTGTTGCCCATTGAGCCGATTTCTTCTTTATCGGTAAGAATGGCAATTGCTGTCTTTTTAGGCGCAGTTACATCAAGTATTGCGGTAAGCGCGGGATATGCGCATACGCGGTCATCCTGACCGTATGCACCTACAAGCGAACGGTCAAAGCCTATGTCGCTTGATTTTGCGGCAGGCACCATTTCAAGCTCGGCAGATAAAAAGTCCTCTTCTGTTACGCCGTATTTTTCGTTAAGCAATTTTAAAATATTAAGTTTAACAAGCTCACTGCCCTCGTCACTCTTAAAAGGCATACTGCCTATAAGCACATTAAGTTCTTCTCCGCGCACGCCGTCCGACAAACTGCGTTTACTTTGTTCACGAGCAAGATGCGGCAACAAATCGTTTATAACAAATTTAGGGTCGGAATCATCTTCGCCTATATTAACCTCGGTAACAGTGCCGTCTTTTTTGGCAAACACACCGTGTAATGCTAACGGCATAGCTGTCCACTGATACTTTTTGATACCGCCGTAATAGTGGGTTTTAAAAAGCGCTAATTCAAGTTCTTCATAAAGAGGATTGGGCTTAAGGTCAAGACGCGGAGAGTCTATATGAGCCGCCGTAATATTAACTCCCTTTTCGGCGGGCAATTCACCGATTACGGCAAAAGCAACGGTTTTGCCGCGGTTATTAAAATAAACCTTGTCGCCTGCGTTGTATTTTTTACCTATTTCAAAAGGCTTAAAACCCTTTTCGATAGCCATATCAACAGCCGTCTTTACAGCCTCGCGTTCGGTTTTGGCGCTGTTTAGAAAATCTTTGTAACCCTCGCAATACTGCTGTATTTTTTGGTTTGTTTCATCATTGGTTTTTAAAAGACCGTTCTTTTTTTCATAAAAGAGTTTTTCTTTTAAATCTTTAACTGCATCAGACATTATTGTGTTCCTCCATTATTTTATTTAACAGTTTTTTTATTTTAAGTTTAAGAACCGACAGTTCACAGTCGTTATACACTATATTATTTGTTCTTTGTATATAAAAATCATCGTCTTTTCCGGCATTTATGCGAAGCTCCGCCGCCTGCTCATCAATGACGTCACGCTCCATTATGCGAGCTTTTCGCATTTTTTTGTCGGACAGCACAACGATTACTTCATCACACAGACTGTCTGCACCGCTTTCAAAAAGCGTCGGCGCGTCAAGCAACACATAGGGCGAGTCAATCTGCGCCCTTATTAGTTTTACAATATGTGGTAAAAGAGTTTGATTTAAAAGCTCGGTATCTTGCGGTGAGGCAAATGCAATTTCTGCTAATTTTTTTCGGTTAAGCGTGCCGTCAGTGTTAAGAACACACTCGCCGAAAACTTTAACCACATCGGCAAGACCGTCACTGCCTTTGCGCACAGCGTCACGCGCTAAAAGGTCACAGTCGATAATTTTAAAACCCAATTCTTCAGCCGTGTCGGTTACACTGCTTTTGCCGGCACCCGTAGGACCGGTAAGACCTATAACAAAAGACATATCCATCACCTTTTTGCTAAAGTGTTATTACCCTAAAAGCACACGCCCTGATAAGTCGGTTGTAAACCGCAAGTCCGACCCCGTTTTTAGACGGCGCATGAATATAAATCTCTTTTACACCCAAAGAGTCAACGTCACGCAAAACAGAAAACACATTTTTTGCAAGGGTTGTTTCATCATACTTTGAACCGTAAGATATTTTAGGTGTGCTTATGTTGTAATATTCTTCATCAAAACATACTGCGGCACAATCTGCTTTAGCGTTTACAAATTTAACAAACGAATTGCTGCAACCCTCAACCAAATAAGCCTCGGTTTTAGGCGCATAATGCTTATATTTCATACCGGGAGAAGCCGCTTTTTCACCGTTTTTTAACTGCTTAAGCACAGCGCTGTCGATAACCAAATCAGGTAAGACCGTGCGCAGTTGTTCGGGCGTTACTGCACCCGGACGCAACAATCGGGGTTTATCACCGACAAGCGAAACCACGGTAGACTCAACACCAACCGAGCAGTCTTTGCCGATTACAACTGCATCAATTTTTCCGTCAAGGTCATTTATAACATGGCGCGCCGTTGTAGGACTCGGTCTTCCCGAAGTATTTGCCGACGGCGCCGCAAGCGGTAAACCGCTTAAAGAAATAATGTCGCAAATGGTGCTTTCGCTAGGAAATCTGACTGCCACCGTGTCAAGTCCTGCCGATACGCTGTCGGCAACTTTATCTGCACGAGGCAACACCATTGTAAAAGGTCCCGGCCAAAACGCCTTTGCGCAGGCATAAGCCGTTTCAGGTATATTTTGCGCAACTTCGTTTAACATATCAATGTTTGATATATGAACTATAAGCGGATTATCCTGCGGTCTGCCTTTAGCCTCAAAGACTGCCTTTATTGCGCTGTCGCTGTAAGCCGATGCCGCAAGTCCGTAAACCGTTTCGGTAGGCACGGCAACTATTCCGCCCGACTTTAGTATATCCGATGCCTGCTTTACGGCATTTTCATAATCGTTTAAGGCATCTAATTTTTGTGTTAGCATTGTATATATTACTTCCCTTTAAGAATTATCCTGTTCTTTTAATGCTTCCGCACGGTAATGTGTTGTAAGAGCATCAATAATCTCATCAATATCACCGTTTAAAATACTGTCGATTTTGTATAAAGTAAGACCTATGCGGTGGTCGGTAACCCTGCCTTGCGGATAGTTATAGGTGCGTATGCGCTCACTGCGGTCACCGGTGCCTACCTGCGATTTGCGGTCTGACGCTATTGCGGCATCTGCCTTTGCCTTCTCGGCATCATAAAGCCGCGCCCTTAAAACCTTAAGCGCTTTTTCTTTGTTTTTAAACTGACTGCGTTCATCCTGACATTCAACAACCGTGCCTGTAGGCAAATGCGTTACGCGTATAGCGGATGATGTCTTGTTTATATGCTGACCGCCTGCGCCCGATGAACGAAACGTGTCTATTTTTAAGTCGGCAGGATTAAGTTCAAATTCAACCTCATCGGCTTCAGGCAAAACGGCAACCGTTACGGTAGATGTGTGAATTCTGCCCTGCGTTTCGGTGTCGGGCACGCGCTGAACACGGTGAACACCGCTTTCATACTTAAAACGCGAATATGCGCCTGCACCCTCTATCATAAAGCTTATTTCTTTATATCCGCCGAGCTCGGTTTCGTTAGCGTTTGTAACCTCAATATGCCAATGCTTCGACTCGGCATACATACAATACATTCTGAAAAGCGCCGCCGCAAAAAGCGCCGCCTCTTCACCACCGGCGCCGCCCCTGATTTCTACAATAACATTTTTTCCATCATTGGGGTCTTTGGGCAAAAGTAAAATTTTAAGTTGTTCGGATGTCTCGGCAATTTTTTCTTTTGCATCGGCAAGTTCTTCTTCGAC
>JAXJVR010000055.1:0-2960 GCA_036308405.1 Acutalibacteraceae bacterium | reverse complement strand
GTGGCGTTTTGTTGTTTTATAATTATAATTTACAAATTATAAAATATTATTTTTAAATATGTTATACATAATCTGTGCTACTTCGCAACGCTGTGCGTTGCCTTGTGGGTCAATGGCGTCTTTGCTTACACCCTTGCCGGTGATTACGCCTTTTTCGGTTGCCCACAATACTGCGTCTTTTGAGAATACGCTCACTTTGCTGTAATCGCCGAATTTGCTCATTGCGGTTTCTTCGGCATCGCTTGCAACATTTACATCTTTACCCTTATATTTTGCGTATCTGTAAAGCATTGTTACAAGCTGTTCACGGGTTATTGTATCACCTACGCCGAACAGACCTGCATTTTCGCCGGCTGTATAACCCTTGATTATACCTTTGTCTGCACCCCATTTAACTGCCGCTGCATAATAGCCGTTGTTATCTACATCGGGGAACTTGTTTTCTGTGCTTGCATAAGTGCTTAAATCTACACCGTCATAACGCGCAAGCATTACTATAAAGTCTTGTCTTTGTATGCTGTCTGATGTGCCGAAGAAGCCGTTTGACGCATAACCTGTCATTATGCCTGCGCCTACTGCATAGTTAACAGCGTCATTATACCAACCGTCTGCCGATGTATCGGGGAAGATTGTATCTGCTTTTAATGTTTTCGCCCAAACAACATCATCATAAGCAGTTGTATCTTCTACCTGTTTTAATTTTATTGTATAACTTTCGCCTTTAGTAAGCGGCCAACCGAGTTTATCAGCGTTGTATTTAACCTCTTTTTCGTTTTTGTCGAACACCAAAACATTTTCGGTTTCAAAACCGTCAATCTCTGTTGAAGGCGCTATGTCATATATGCCTGATGTTTCTGCATCAATTTTCCAATCACCGTAATTGGTATTTTCTGCCGGCAATCCTGTTTGATTATATTTTACAATAGCATCTTCCAAACGCTTGTTACCGTCTAAAGCGGTTATTTTTGCCCAATAGTCCTCTGTGCCTCCATAGTAAACCTTTAATGCATCATCTTTACCCCAAAACTTTACAAAATTATTATCTTTTATCAAAGTTAAGCTTTTAGGTATGTATATCTTTGAAAGGTTATAGCAGCTTCTAAGAACAGATTCATTCAAAACAGTAAGCCCATTAGGTATATTTATGCTCGTAAGGTTGTCGCAAACTTCAAATGCATTATTACCTATACTTGTAACGCTGTTTGGTATTGTTATTCTTTTAAGATTTCTGCACCACGCAAATGCATGCTCACCTATACTTTTAACACCTTCAGGTATTGTTATGCTTGTAAGACTGAAACAACCGTTAAATGCCCAATCACCAATACTTGTAAGACTGTTTGGTAGTGTTATGCTCGCAAGATTTTCGCAATACTGAAATGCAGAATCACCTATTCTTGTAACGCCGCCTTGTATTGTTGCGCTTGTAAGATTTTCGCAATTATAAAGAACCATATCACCCATGCTGGTGACGCTGTTCGGTATTGTTATACTTTTAAGACTGCTGCAACCGCTAAATGCCAACTCGCCTATACTTTTAACGCCGTCCGGTATTGTTATGTTTGTAAGACCGGTGCAATTATAAAATGCCATATCTGCAATGGTTTTTGTGCCATCTTTTATTTTATATTCGCCGGTTTTTGTTTGTTTACAAGTAATCAAGTGATTGCCTACATACAAAACATCTTCCTGCCAATTTTCTGCATTATTATAATATTCGGTATTAGGAAAAGCAGATTGACCTATATATGTAACACTGTCAGGTGTTGTTATGTCTGTAAGACTGGCGCAACCGTCAAATGCACTCTCACCTATACTTGTTACGCTGTCAGGTATTATTACGCTTGTAAGACCGTAACAATTTGAAATTGCCTCATCTGCAATCAGTTTTGTGCCGTCTTTTATTTTATATTCGCCGGTTTTTGTTTGTTTACAATCAATCAAGTAATTGCCTATATACAAAACATCTTCCTGCCAATTTTCTGCATTGTTATAATATCCTGTGTTTTTAAAAGCATCGCTACCTATATTTATAACACCGTTTGGTATAGTTATATTTGTAAGATTTTCACAATTATAAAAAACCTCATTGCATATAATTTTAACGCTATCAGGTATTGAATATGTAGAACCTGTTTTTTGGGCAGGATATTTTATAATTGTCTTTAAATTTTTGTCAAACAAAACACCCTCTTTTGATGTATAGTTTTCATTTTCTGCATCAACGCTGATGTTTGTAAGGCTGTTGCAATCTTCAAATGCATACTCATCTATGCGCGTAACACTATTTGGTAATGTCATGCTTGTAAGACCGGTGCAACCGGAAAATGCGTTTCTACCTATGTATGTAATGCTGTTTGGTATTGTTACACCTATAAGATTGCTGCATTTGTAAAATGCATTACCGTCTATACTTGTAACGCCGTCAGGTATTGAATATGTAGAAGCTGTTTTTCCTTCGGGATATTTTATAATTATTTCTAAGTATTTATTAAACAAAACGCCGTCTATTGATGAAAAGTATTCATTTTCTTTATCAACATTGATGTCTGTAAGACTGGCGCAACCGTCAAATGCATATTGATCTATGTATGTAACACTGTTTGGTATTGTTATAGTTGTAAGGCTGCTACAATACTCAAAAGCAGAAGTGTATATGTTTAAAACGCTGTTTGGTATGGTTACGCTCGTTAGATTGCTGCAACCTCTAAAAGCACAACCACCTATTCTTGTAACACCGTTTTCAATTATGGCCTCAGTAATATCTGTTCCCCATGGACGTCCGGGACCGTAATAATCACCCATCTCACCGTTACCGCTTATGGTAAGCACGGTGCCGACAAGGCTCCATGTGCAGTCGCCGGTAGTGCCGCTTGTTGCGGTTTCTGCGCTTGCGGTCATAGGCACCATCGCAACAACAAGGCATACTGCCAAAATTAACGATAAAAATTTTTTCATTT
>JAXJVR010000054.1:0-7998 GCA_036308405.1 Acutalibacteraceae bacterium | reverse complement strand
TTATTTTCACTTAAAATTTTGCCTAAATTATGATAAATCTCACTGCAAATACGCAAAGACTGCGAAAAACTCTCGGCTTTTTCGGGTATTATCATAAATTCCTGAATATCTATATTATTAGCCGCGTGGGCTCCGCCGTTTAATATATTCATCATAGGTCTCGGCAAAATATCGGCGTTTATTCCGCCCAAATATCTGTATAGCGGAATATTAAGGCATTTTGCCGCCGCCTGCGCCACGGCAAGCGACACCGCCAAAACCGCATTTGCACCAAATTTTGATTTGTTTTCGGTGCCGTCTGCGGTTATCATAATGTTGTCTATTTCTTTTTGGTTGAAAACACATTTTCCGCAAAGCAGACGGTTAATTTCACCGTTTATATTCTCGACCGCTTTTGTAACCCCTTTGCCCATATATCTGCTTTTGTTGCCGTCACGCAGTTCGTGTGCCTCATACATACCGGTTGAAGCTCCCGACGGACTTATTGCAAACCCGACTGCGCCGTTTTCGCAAATGATTTTTGCCGCAACTGTAGGATTGCCCCTTGAATCTAAAAGTTCGTAACCTTTTACCGATTTAATATTCATAAAAATACCTCCGTTTTATTTCATTTTACCCTTTATTTTTTTATTTATGTGTGTTATAATTATTGCGTATTAATATGTTTAGGTGATGAAATGGAACTTGATAATAAAGAAAATCTTGATTCAAAGCAAGGTAATATAATATACGGCAGAAATCCCGTTATGGAGGCTTTGCGCTCCGGCAGAGAGATTGACAGACTGCTTATTGCTCACGGAGTAAACGGCGGCAGTGTCACTGCTATCAGGGCAAAATGCGCTTCACGCGGTATACTTATCAAAGAAATCAGTCCTCAAAAGCTTGACTACTATTGCGGCGGCGGAAATCATCAAGGCGTTGCAGTTATGATAGCAAGCAGAAAATACTCTACCGTAGAAGAAATTTTAGACACCGCAAAAGAGCGTAAAGAAAAACCGTTTATTGTTATTTGCGATGAAATCGAGGACCCGCATAATTTAGGCGCGATTATAAGAACGGCAGAAGCCTGCGGAGTTCACGGCATAATCATACCGAAACGCCGTTCGGCTTCACTTAATGCTACGGTTGAAAAAACTTCGGCGGGGGCGCTTGCTTATATGAAGGTTGCACGCGTTACAAATATTTCAAACACGATAGACGATCTAAAAGAAAAAGGTATCTGGGTGTTCGGTGCTGATATGGATGGTTCAACATATACCCAAACCGATTATGACATCCCCTGCGCCATAGTTATCGGCAACGAGGGCAAAGGCATAGGTCCGCTTGTTGCAAAAAAATGCGACGGAATAATAAGCCTTCCTATGTGCGGAGAAATAAATTCGCTTAACGCTTCCGTTGCGGCAGGCGTTCTTATGTATGAAGTAGTCAGAAAAAGAAATAACTAAAAATATTATTGGTGGGAAAATATTATGGGATTTTTCTCAAAACGAAAAAACGAAAATATCGGCTTTACCGTAAACGCCGATGATGACGGAATTAAAATTTCCGGCGATAAAAATATGGCTCCTCACGCTATAACGGCTGATGAGTTATCTTCGTTATGGGTTTTGGGTGATGACAGCGCTTCCGATTACTCAAACAGTGAACACAGCGCCCTTGACTCGCTTAAAAAGCGTATGAAGTCTTCGGTTAGTGAAAGCCCTACACCGTCAAAGACGGAATTACAATCTTCGGCATTAAGCACAGAGAACGTCAAAAAAGACGGGACTAAACACGAAGAGATAAAAAAAGAAGAAAAAAGCGAAGAAAAAACCCTTCTTGAAAAACTGCATAGATATACCGTTGATGAACAAGGTCATGACCTTTCTAAAGAAAACGAACCGCTTTATAAGCTTGAAAGCGTTGCCGAAATACTTAAAAGCAACAGCGAAAATTCAATTAAAAACCTTTCAAAAAAATATGATATTTTCATTGATGATTTAGGAAAAAACAAACCCGAACCGCCTGAAACCGATAAAGAAAAATCAGAGTCAAAACAAAAAGCGGTAACTTATGATACACAGCCGACCTCCGCTTTCAAAAAAATGGTAACAGACGCCGAAAAGCGTGAAGAAGAAACATTATATGAAAATCTTTTTAAAGATGCGCAGGATGAAACACCGAAAGAACCCGTCATAGATATTCCCAATATATCTGATATTGATAACCGCGAATTCGGCACAACGGCTGAAAAGCCAATCGCAGATACCGCTACAATTCGTTTCACCCCGATAAAAGACAACAAGGGCAATACCGACCATATAACCGTAAGCAGTATTACCAGACAGTTAGATTTAGAAGGCGTGATTTCAGAGCCGCAAAACACCGCAAAAATTAACACCGAGTTAGAAGAGTCCGAATTTGAAAAATTTGAACCTCGCGAAGAAATGACTGATGTTGCTTCGGGCAAAAAACTGCTTCGTAAGTTGGCGCTTAAAAAGCGTTCTGCTTTTTTGCGGCTTATTATGTCAATCTTTGCGGTAATTGCATTACTGTTCTTTTTGTTGCCGCCGATTGCAGATTTTATAATAAGCAACCCAAAAACATCAATGATTATTTGCACAGCGTTTTTGTCGGTTTCTGTTCTTGCAAACTGTAATATGTTTTCGGCTTTTGCAAAACTGCTTAAAAAAAGAAGTTCTGCCGATGTGTTGGCGTCCGCGTCATCGGTATTTACATTGGCATTATCATTATCGGCAATAATTACATCCGAAAATGCATATTATATTATTTTACTTTGCGCGATAACGCTCGTCTTTCGCTCATTGGCAAGCTTTAAATCCGCATCTGCTATACACGGCAATTTAAAACAGACAGCAAATGAAAAAGAAAAAAATGCTGTAACACTTATAGATGATACAGCCACCACCTTTGCTATGGCAAAAAACAGTATTGAGGGCGATGTTCTTGTTTGCGGTCATAAAAAAACCGAGTTTGTAAAAGATTTTATGAAACATTCCGCATTTTCGGCAAGTCTTTCAGGCAAGGTTTCGCTCATATTTTATTTGTCAACCACCCTTGCATTCTTAAGCGGAATAATATCTTATTTTTATTACGGTAATTTATTTGACGCATTTTACTGTGCTACGGCAATTTCACTTCTTGCATCGTTACCAACCCTGTTTTTTATAGATTCTTTTCCCCTTTCAAGCGCCGCTAAAAAGCTTAATTCTAAAGGCGCAATGATTGCAGGACTTCACGGCGCGGAAGTTATTGAATCGGCAAATGCCGTTGCGGTTTCGGTTAAAGACATTTTCCCCGAAGGCACGGTAAAAATGTATAGTATGAAGGTATTGTCCGACAACAGTATTGACCAAACAATTTTGAAAGCGGCTTCGCTTACAGCGGCGCTAAACAGTCCGCTTGAATCAATTTTTAATCAAATTGCAGGCACAAACACCGCTTACTCTATCCCCGATTCAGATACAGTTAAGTATGAAAAGCGTCTCGGTATTTCGGGTTGGGTAGATAATGAACTGCTTTTTATAGGCAACCGTTCGCTTATGGAAGCACACGGAATACCGATTCCAAGTGTTGAAATAGATAAAAAGATTTTACGCAGAGGTTATTTCCCCGTTTATGTTGCAACCGAAAATACCGCTTGCGCGCTGATTGTAATACAATATGATGTTCGCGAAGATATTGCTAAAGAACTGCGAAAAATAACCGACCTCGGCATAACGCTGTTGGTTGATAACTGCGACCCGAATATTAACGAAGAAATGATTTGCGATTATTTCGGTCTTTATGAAGATTCGGTTAAAATAATGACAAATTCAGGCGTTTATATGTATAAAAATGCAACGCCTTTTACCGAAAAATGCTCGGCTCCCGCGCTCTACTGCGGTTCTGCTATAAACTTTATAAAAATTATAAACTGCGCTTCAAATATCAAGTTGTCTAACAAAATACTTACGGTAATGTATGCGGTGTTTGCAATTTTGGGCATTGTATATTTTGTTTATGCATCTTTTTCAGGTCTGCAGGCTTTACCGCAACAGTTAAGCATACTTGCCTATGCGCTTATAACCACATTTTTATCAATAATCGGTTTTCTCATTCGAAAACCGTAGGAGGAAATATTTTATGTCAGAAAAAAAGAAATTTTACATCACAACCGCTATTGCCTACGCTTCGCGTAAGCCGCACATAGGTAACGCCTATGACATTGTGCTTGCCGATATGATAGCCCGTTATAAAAAAATGATGGGCTTTGATGTCTATTTAATGACCGGTTCGGATGAACACGGACAAAAGATTGAAGAATATGCAAAGGCAGAGGGTATTTCACCCAAAGAATATGTTGATAATTCTGCGGCGCAAATCAAAGCCGTTTGGGACAGCCTTGATACCTGTTATGACAAATTTATAAGAACAACCGACGACTACCACGAAAAAGCAGTTCAAAAGATTTTCAAAAAGCTTTATGACCAAGGTGACATTTACAAAAGCACCTATGAAGGCAAATATTGCGTTCCGTGCGAATCTTTCTATACCGAATCACAGCTTATAGACGGCAAATGCCCCGACTGCGGACGCGATGTTATTGATTCTAAAGAAGAGGCTTACTTTTTGCGTCTTTCAAAATATCAGGACAAACTGGTAGAGTATTACGAACAAAATCCCGATTTTATAAAACCCGAATCCCGCAAAAACGAAATGCTCAACAACTTTATAAAACCCGGTCTTCAAGACCTTTGCGTATCGCGTTCGTCATTCAAATGGGGTGTTCCGGTAAGTTTTGACGATAAGCATGTTATATATGTTTGGATAGATGCGCTTTCAAACTATATTACCGGTATAGGCTATGACCCTGACGGCAGCAGTGAGCAATACAAAAAACTGTGGCCCGCTGATTTGCATGTTATAGGTAAAGATATTGTGCGTTTCCACACAATTTATTGGCCTATTATACTTATGGCGCTCGGCGAACCGCTTCCTAAACAGGTTCTCGGTCACCCGTGGGTGCTTGTAGGCGAAGATAAAATGAGCAAATCAAAAGGTAATGTTATATATGCCGATGAGCTTGCAAACCGATTCGGAGTTGACGCTGTGCGCTATTATCTGCTTTCTGAAATTCCGTTTACACAAGACGGCACAATAACCTATGAAAGCTTTATAACCAAATTCAACGCCGACCTTGCGAATACGCTCGGAAACCTTGTAAACCGCACGGTTGCTATGACTAACAAATATTTCGACGGAACGGTTACAGCCGTGCAGGCAAACGAACCGCTTGATGCCGAACTTGCAGACTGCGCGAAAAAAACAATAGAAAAATACATCAGCCTTATGGACGATTACCGCAATGCAGATGCGTGCGACTGCATAATGAACTTTGCAAAGCGTTGTAACAAATATATTGATGAAACAACACCGTGGGTTCTTGCAAAAGATGAAGCCACACTGCCCCGTCTTAATGCTGTTCTTTATAATTTGCTTGAAAGCATCAGACTTATCGGCATTATGCTTACACCGATTATACCCTCAAGTTGTAAAAATATCGCGGCACAATTAAACTGCGATAATCAAGAACTCAAATTCGGCGTTTGCGACAAATTTATCGTTGGTGAGGCAAAACCGCTTTTTGCAAGAATAGATATGCCGAAAGCACTTGAAGAAATAGCCACCGAGCAAAGCAAAAAAGCAGAAGCTCAAAAAGAGGCGCAAAACACTGTAACACTTGAACAAATCAGTATTGATGACTTTGCAAAAGTAGAACTTAAAACTGCAAAAATCACCGCTTGTGAACCCATTCCGAAAGCAAAAAAACTTTTAAAACTCACTTTAGATGACGGCAGCGGCAAAGACAGAATCGTGGCATCAGGTATTGCAAAATGGTATTCGCCCGAAGATTTAATAGGTCACACCGTTATTGTTGTTTCAAATCTTAAACCGGCTGTTTTGTGCGGTGTTGAATCAAACGGTATGATTTTAGCCGCCGACTGCAAAGACGGCGATGTTAAGGTCATTTTTGCCGATAATATTCCCGCAGGTTCAAAAGTGCGCTGATGGAATACTCAAGTGATTTTATAACCGACATAAACAAATCACCCATTTTTGACAGCCACTCACATTATGACGACAGCCGTTTTGACGGTATCCGTGACGAACTGTTTTGTTCTATGCACAAAAACGGTGTGAGCGGTATTGTTACTTGCGGTTGTGATGCGCAGTCTTCACAAAAAGCGCTTGACATGGCGCAGAAATACGATTTTGTTTATGCCGCAGTAGGTATTCATCCCGAAAATCTTGATTCGGGCACAACAGTAGCACAGATAAAAGAATTGGCAGACAACAAAAAGTGTGTCGCTATAGGTGAAATCGGACTTGATTATTATTGGTCCGCAGATAAGAAGCAACAGCAAATTGAAGTTTTTAAAGAACAGATAAAACTTTCAAAAGAACTTAATTTGCCAATAATTGTTCATGACCGCGACGCCCACTGTGACACGCTTAACATACTTAAAGAATATAAGCCTAAAGGTGTAGTGCACTGTTTTTCGGGTAGCGTTGAAATGGCGCAGGAGTTATTAAAACTCGGTATGTATATAGGTGTCGGCGGTGTCATCACCTTTAAAAACGCAAAAAAACTTCCCGATGTTGTAAAAATAATTCCCGACGAATTTTTGCTGGTTGAAACCGATTGCCCGTATCTTGCGCCCGAACCGCACCGCGGAAAGTTGTGCCATTCGGGTATGATAAAACTAACAGCCAAAAAAATTGCCGAAATCAGAAATACAACGCCTGAAAACATTTTGTTACAAACATCACAAAATGCAAAAAAATTGTTTAATCTGTAACAAATTCAAGTTTTAAGAATAATCACCCCGCTTTAAGCAGATAATAATGCTGAAAGCGGGGTGATTTTCGATGAATAACGAAAAGAACAAGAACCAAAACAAAAACCAGAATAAGCAGGACAAACAGAATAAAAAAGACCAACAGCAAAAGAACGATAATAAATTTGATGATAACAATAAACAACAGTAAATAAAAAAACACAAAGCCGAGAGTAATTTACAACTCTCGGCTTTAATTTTAATTTTATTTAAAATCAAATAACTCTGACTCTGATTACGCCGTCAACAGCTGAAATTTTTTGCTCAACGGTATCAACATCATCAACATTTACATCTATCATAGTGTAAGCATAGTCACCGCGCGACTTGTTAAGCATATTTTCTATGTTAACATTGTTTTCGGCTACTATACCTGTAATTGCTGTAAGCATATTCGGTATATTTTTATGAATAACACAAACACGGTGATTACCGCTTCTTGGCATTGAAATTTCGGGCATATTTACCGAATTTGTAATATTACCGTTTTCAATATAATCGACAAGCTGTTTTGCTGCCATATCTGCGCAGTTGTCCTCTGACTCGGGTGTAGAAGCACCAAGGTGAGGTATTGCAATAACACCGTCAACATCAAGCATTTCATCAGTCGGAAAATCGGTTACATAAGACGCAACCTTTCCGTCTGCCAAAGCCGCAATCATATCATCTGATTTTACAAGGCCTGCGCGCGCAAAGTTAAGAATACGCACGCCGTCTTTCATATTGGCTATAGCCGCCGCATCAATCATATTTTTGGTGCTGTCGGTAAGCGGAACATGAACGCTTATATAATCGCATTTCTTATAAATTTCGTTTATATCATAGATATGAACGGCATTGTGGGTTAAGTTCCAAGCTGAGTTTATAGAAAGATACGGGTCATAACCGTAAACCTTCATACCAAGATGATTTGCGGCATTAGCCACCAAAACGCCTATTGCGCCGAGACCGATAATACCGAGTGTCTTACCCTTAAGTTCGGGACCGGCAAACGCGCCTTTGCCTTTTTCAACCAACTTGCCTACTGCTTCGCCCTCACCCTTCAAAGTTTTTGCCCACTCAATAGCAGGTATAACTCGGCGTGAAGAAATAAGCATACCGGCAATAACCAACTCTT
>JAXJVR010000053.1:0-20135 GCA_036308405.1 Acutalibacteraceae bacterium | reverse complement strand
TAATCAAAAAAGCATTTAAGAAAGGTAATGATTTATGAAAAGAACAAAACTTATTGACAGATTGCTTCCCGATTATACAAACGGTGAAGAAATTTTTAATATGGTAACTCACATAGTCGGCGGTGGTCTCGGCGTGGTTTATTTGGTGTTGTGTGTAATTTTTTCCGCACTGCACGGCAATGTGTGGGGCGTTGTATCTTCGGCAATATACGGCGCCTCGGTAATTGCGCTTTTTACTATGTCGAGCGTGTATCACGGTGTAAAACCCGGAACCGCAAAAAAAGTGCTTCAGGTGCTTGACCATTGCACAATTTATTTTATGATTGCAGGAACATACACACCTATAATGTTATCACTGTTACGAAAAACCAAGCCGGTTACAGCGTGGGTTGTGTTCGGCGTTGTGTGGGGCATAGCGGCGCTTGCCATTACGCTTACTGCAATAGATTTGAAAAAATACAATACTTTTTCTATGATTTGCTACATAGGTATGGGTTGGTGTGTTATTTTAACCGTTGTGCCGGTTTATAAAGCGCTTACATTCTGGGGCTTTATGTGGCTGCTCGGCGGAGGCATAATGTATACCATAGGCGCGGTTCTTTACGGCATAGGCGCAAAGAAGCGTTATATACATTCTGTTTTTCATATTTTTGTGGTGCTTGCAAGCATAATGCACTTTATTTGTATTTTCTTCTATGTAATTTAAAATTCACATAAACCCCGCTTTACCGTAATATAAAGTGGGGGTGTGAAAATGCGAAAAATTAAAAGCAGACAATCTTTTTTTGTTGCAAAGCGCTGGTTTGTTGTGCTTTTGTGTTTAAGTTTTGTTTTTTGCTGTTGCTTTATAAGTGTAAAACCGTTTGTGTTTACATACGCCAAAAGCGAGGCAGAAACAATAATTCTTAATTCCGCAAATCAGGCTGTGCTTAATGTTTTAAACAAAAACAAAATATCATATTCGGATATTTCTAAAATATCGCGCGGTGACGATAATACCGTTAAGGGTATAGAGATTGATATTGAAAATATAAACAGGCTCAAAAGCGAAATTTCTAACGAGATTTCAAATATAATTTCAAAAAATAATAAATATGATTTATATATTCCGGTAGGCACACTTTTCGGTAATGAATACACCACTGGTTACGGACCTAAAATTAAGTTTAAAATGCAACTTACCGAAACGGCAATACTTGATTTTGAAAGTGAATTTATATCTGCCGGAATAAACAATGTTTTGCATAGAATAATTATAAAGATTGATGTAAACGCAAGCGTGTTAATGCTTGGTTGCACCGACGGGTTTAAGGTGTCTACTACGGCTATTGCGGCGCAGACGGTTATTGCAGGCGAAGTGCCCGACGCGTTTACTAATGTTATAGAATACCCTAACAACGATTTGGCGGATGAGTTATTTAATTTCGGTGACTTAAATTAGCAGGAGGCAGTTATGAATTTTAAAGAGGCTAAAAAAAAGGCGGCGCAACTTACCAAGATTATAAGGCATCATAACGAGCTTTATTATAATCAGGACGCGCCCGAAATAGAAGATTTTGAATATGACGCCCTTATGCGTGAGCTTAAGGAATTAGAAAAAGAATTTCCCGAGCTTGTAACACCCGATTCACCCACGCAAAAGGTCGGCGGCGCGGCGCTTTCACTTTTTTCGCCCGTAGTTCATACCGTTAAAATGGAAAGTTTGCAGGATGTTTTCAGCACACAAGAGTTGCGCGAGTTCGGTGATAAAATAGATAAATCAA
Source organism: Acutalibacteraceae bacterium (assembly GCA_036308405.1). Taxonomy (GTDB): domain Bacteria; phylum Bacillota; class Clostridia; order Oscillospirales; family Acutalibacteraceae; genus UBA737. Next base: position 18,372 of record JAXJVR010000053.1, on the reverse strand, counting down.
AAACCGTTTTTTCGGTAGAGCCTAAAATAGACGGACTTTCGGTATCTCTTGAGTATGACGAAGGTCGTTTTGTGCGCGGTTCTACACGTGGTGACGGCAACACCGGCGAAGATGTTACGGCTAATTTGTTGCAGATTGAGTCTATACCTAAAAGCATAGATTTTGACGGTGTGCTTGAAGTGCGCGGTGAGGTCTATATGCCTAAAAAATCTTTTTTAAACCTTGTTAAACGGCAGGAACTTTTAGGTGAGCCTACTGCAAAAAATCCGCGCAACGCCGCGGCAGGCTCTTTGCGTCAAAAAAACAGCGCTGTTACGGCAAGCCGCGGACTTGATATATTTGTTTTTAATGTTCAGCATATCGAGGGCAGACAGTTTAATTCGCACATAGAAACACTTGATTTTTTAAAAAGCCTGGGCTTTAATGTTTTGCCGTTTTATACAAAATGCAACACTATTGACGAGGCAATAGCCGAAATAGACCGTATAGGTGAAAATCGCGGCGAATTTGAATTTGATATTGACGGCGCGGTTATTAAGGTGGATAACCTTTCTTATAGGCAGGAGCTCGGCAGCACGGCAAAGTATCCGCGTTGGGCGGTTGCCTTTAAATATCTGCCTGAAGAAAAAGAAACCGTGCTTAAAAGGATAGAAATAAATGTCGGCAGAACGGGAGCGCTTACCCCAACCGCCGAGTTTGAACCTATTCAGCTTGCTGGCACTACCGTAAGCCGCGCTGTGCTTCATAATGAAGATTTTATCAATGAAAAGCAAATCGGCATAGGCGATACCATAGTTGTGCGCAAGGCAGGCGAGATTATACCCGAAGTTTTATCGGTCAGCCGCCATTGTGAAAATTCGGTTGTGTTTAAAATGCCGACTCACTGTCCATCTTGCGGAGCGCCTGTTTTCAGAGAAGAGGGTGAGGCGGTAATAAGGTGCACCAACGCCGATTGCCCCGCACAGTTGCTAAGAAATTTAATACACTTTACCTCGCGCGACGCTATGGATATTGAGGGTTTGGGACCAGCCGTGCTTGAACAGCTTGTGAATGCAGGTCTTGTAAGCAATATAGTAGACCTTTACACACTTGATTTTGAAAGCGTTATGCAACTTGAACGCATAGGTGAAAAATCTACACAAAATATGTTTGACGCTATCGAAAAATCAAAAAGCAACGATTTGTCACGCCTTATAACCGCGCTCGGTATCAGGCACATAGGCACCAAAGCGGCAAAACTGCTTGCAGACCGCTTCGGCGATATTGACGCCGTTATGAATGCTGACCGAAACGCACTTGAAAGCATTGACGGCTTCGGCAGTATTTTGGCAAATTCAACAGCAGATTATTTTGCGGTTGACGAAAATCGAAATTTGATAGCAAGGCTTAAAGAACTCGGCGTTAACACAAAAACAACCAAAACCGCTGTCGGCGACAGATTTTCGGGTATGACATTTGTGCTTACGGGCACTCTGCCGACTTATACGCGCTCTGCCGCAAGCGAGATAATTGAGTCTTTCGGCGGCAAAGTGTCGGGCTCGGTGTCAAAAAAGACCACCTTTGTGTTGGCGGGCGAAGAGGCTGGAAGTAAGCTTGACAAAGCCAACGCTTTAGGCGTTAGGGTAATTGATGAGCAAGAGTTTAAAGAGATGATAAAATAATATTTAAAGTTGTTTCTAAAAAACTAAAATTTATGCGTGGATTTAAAATAAATATTAAATTTAAGAAAATATGTTCTTGACATTACCCACCCGGTTGTAGTATAATACGATTTGTAAGTTTTTACCCCTGCACTATTGCGGAGGGAGGGAATGTTAATGAGTCAGGTAAAAGTTAAAGAAAACGAATCACTCGATAACGCGCTTCGTCGCTTTAAGCGTCAAACCGCAAAAGACGGCGTTATTCAGGAAGTTCGCAAGAGAGAGCACTATGAAAAGCCCTCTGTAAAGCGTAAGAAAAAGTCGGAGGCTGCTCGCAAGAGAAAGTACCGCTGATTTACGACACTTAAAAGGCGATTAGGGGCTTGCCCCCAAGTCGCCTTTTTTACTTTTTTGTTATGTTCAAATGTTGAAATTACACTTTTATATTTTCAAGTTGACTTAATTCTAACTTGCGGTTTTTTGGCGCTTTTGTTGTTTTCAGGCTCCCTCTGATGAGGGAGCTGGATTTTGCGAAGCAAAAGACTGAGGGAGAGAAAATTTTTTATTCGTGATTTTTGCTATTTCTCTCCCTCCGTCAAAACAAGGTTTTGTCACCTCCCTCGTCAGAGGGAGGCAATCATGACATCTATTTTTCAAAGTAAAGGCAAGATAAAGGTAAATATTCCGATGTTTGAAATAGAAACTTAATTTTTTAACGGAGAAATTAAAAAATGCTACTTAAACCAGATGTTAAATTTCACGGTATTACCGATATTACCGTAGAGGCTTTAGAAAAATTCGGTATAAAAGCATTGCTTTTAGATGTTGATAATACAATGTCAACACATCACGGCACCGTGCTTACCGACGGCCTTTGCGAGTGGATAGCCGCAATGCAACAAAGCGGCATAAAGCTTATGGTGCTTTCAAATTCAAAACGGCGGCGTATTGAGCCGTTTGCCAATCGCATAGGTCTGCCGTTTATAAGTCTTGGTTGCAAGCCGTTGCCTACAGGTTATTTGCGCGGTGTAAAGGCGCTTGGTGAAAAGCGCAAGAACACAGCAATAGTCGGCGACCAGATTTTTACCGATGTTTTGGGCGGTAATATTGTCGGTGTAAAGACAGTGTTGCTGACGCCTATTAAGTTAGAAGACGGCTGGAGTTTTAAACTGCGCCGAAAATTAGAAAAAAAGGTTTATAAGCGTTATAACATAAAAGATTACGAGGTGTAACTATGGGAGCATTATTCGGTCCCGCGGGCAATTCAAAAAGTTTTTTTGAAATGGGTTATAAGGGCAGTTTGCATGTGCCCGAATATGTGCAAAAGATGGGGCTTGACGCATTTGAGTATCAGTGCGGCAGGGGAGTAAACATCGGTGAAGAAAAGGCGCGCGAATTAGGTGCTTTAGCCGTCGAAAAAGGCATAACGCTGTCGCTTCATGCGCCGTATTACATTCTATGTCGTCTGTCGAAGAACAAAAGCGTCTTAATTCAATAAATTATATTACGGCGTCTGCAAACGCAGTAAATGCAATGGGCGGCAACAGAATAGTTGTGCATACCGGTTCTTGCGGAAAAATAAGCCGTGAAACTGCGTTAGAGCTTGCCATAGATACTATGAAGCTTGCGCTTGACGCGCTTGATAACTTAAATCTCGGGCATATTCATATTTGTCCCGAAACTATGGGCAAGGTTAATCAGCTCGGCACTTTAGACGAGGTGTTAGAACTTTGCAAACTTGATGAACGGCTGATACCCTGCATTGATTTCGGTCACCTCAACGCGCGCGATTTAGGATATTTTAAAACAAAAGCCGATTATAAAACGGTGTTTGACAAAATTGAAAATGCGTTAGGTCTTGACAGACTTAAAAATTTTCATTCTCACTTTTCAAAAATCGAGTATACAACGGGCGGCGAAAAAAAGCATTTAACCTTTGCCGACACGGTATACGGTCCCGATTTTGAGCCGGTTATGGATTTGGTTGTTCAAAAAAATTGTAACCCCATATTTATTTGCGAGTCAGACGGCACTCAAGCCGAAGATGCGAAACAGATGAAAGATTATTATAATTCTTTAAAATAATTGCAAAAAAACAAGTGAAAAAACACCGCAGTATATTGTAATTGAAACCTATCCGAATTTACAGTATTTTGCGGTGTGTTTTTATGATTAAATATAAAAACACTCTTTGCAAATAGTTTGTGTAAATAATTAAAGAATAAAATATAAAAGGGGCGGATTTTGAAAAAACAATCTGCCCTTTTATTTACTTATATAATCTTTTGTGGTATAATATAATAACTACATTGAAAGGGAAGAGCGTATGCCGGATAAGTTCATTTTACATTCAAAATATAAACCTACGGGTGACCAACCCGAAGCTATTCAAAAATTGACCGACGGCATAAATAACGGCTGTCGTGAGCAAACACTCTTGGGTGTTACGGGTTCGGGCAAAACCTTTACTATGGCAAATATTATTGCAAATGTAAACCGTCCGACTCTCGTTTTGGCGCACAATAAAACACTCGCCGCACAACTGTGCTCAGAGTTCCGCGAATTTTTCCCCGAAAATGCGGTTGAATATTTTGTTTCCTATTATGACTATTATCAACCCGAAGCATATATACCCGGCACCGACACTTATATTGAAAAAGACAGCGCAATAAACGATGAAATCGACAAACTGCGTCACAGCGCCACATGTGCTTTATCGGAAAGACGCGATGTTATAATTGTGGCGTCGGTTTCGTGCATATATTCGCTCGGTAACCCTATAGATTATCGAAATATGGTAATATCACTCAGAACAGGTATGCAAAAAAGTCGTGACGAGCTGATACGCAAACTTGTAGATTTGCAGTATGAGCGAAACGATATAAATTTTGTGCGCAACAAATTCAGGGTTCGCGGCGATACGGTAGAGGTATATCCTGCATACGCTTACGGCGACGCTTTGCGAATTGAATTTTTCGGTGATGAAATTGACCGAATAAGTGAAATAAACACCGTCACGGGTGAAGTAAAGCAGTTTTTATCTCACACGGCAATTTATCCTGCATCACATTATATTGTTCCGCAGGACAAGCTTGAAGATGCGCTTACCGATTTGAAAAACGAAATGGAAGAGCGGGTGGCTTTTTTTCAGCAGAACGGAAAGCTTATCGAGGCGCAACGTATTCGCCAGCGCACCGAATACGATATAGAAATGTTGCGTGAGATAGGTGTTTGCAAGGGTATAGAAAACTATTCGCGTGTTTTGTCGCGCAGAGCGCCGGGAAGCACGCCTTCAACACTGCTTGACTATTTTCCGGATGATTTTTTGCTTTTTGTAGATGAGTCGCATGTTACACTGCCGCAGGTGCGCGGTATGTTCGGCGGTGACCGCGGCAGAAAAGAAAACCTTATTGAATACGGTTTTCGTCTGCCTTCGGCTTATGATAACCGACCACTTAATTTTAATGAGTTTTATTCTCATATAAATCAGGCTATATTTGTATCTGCCACACCGGGTGATTTTGAAAAAGAACATTCCGCCCAAATAGTTGAGCAGGTTATAAGACCTACGGGACTTCTTGACCCGCTTGTTACGGTAAAGCCGAGTGAAGGTCAGATAGACGATATTGTTTCACAGATAAATATGCGTGTTGCCAAAAATGAGCGTGTGCTTATTACAACGCTTACCAAAAAAATGGCAGAAGACCTTACCGATTATCTTAAAAATCTTGATATTAAAGTGCGATATATGCACTATGATATAGATACTATTGAGCGTATGCAAATCATACGCGATTTACGCCTCGGCGAGTTTGATGTGCTTGTGGGCATAAACCTTTTGCGTGAGGGTCTTGATATACCGGAAGTGTCGCTTGTAGCAATACTTGACGCCGATAAAGAGGGCTTTTTGCGAAGCGAAACATCGCTTGTTCAAACAATAGGCCGTGCGGCGCGTAATGCCGACGGCGAGGTTATAATGTATGCAGACAGCGTTACACGCTCTATGGAAAATGCTATTCGCGAGACCGAGCGCCGCCGAAAAATACAGCAAGAGTATAACCAAAAGAATAATATAACGCCAAAAACAATAGTTAAAGATGTGCGTGATATTATTGAAATCGGAACAAAAGCCGAAAAAGAAAAACCCGACAGCAAATTATCGCGCGCGGAAAAAGACGAGCTTATTAAACGCCTTACCGTCGAGATGAAGCAGGCGGCTAAAATACTTGAGTTTGAGCATGCCGCATATTTGCGTGACAGAATAGAAAAATTAAGAAAGAAATAAACTTTGGAGGAAAAAGTTTTGCCGAACGATAAAATAGTTATAAAGGGCGCAAAAGAGAATAATCTTAAAAATATGGATGTTACAATACCGCGTGACAAATTGGTGGTTTTTACCGGACTTTCGGGTAGCGGTAAATCATCGCTTGCGTTTGATACCATATATGCCGAAGGTCAGCGCCGTTATGTTGAATCGCTTTCGAGCTATGCGCGTCAGTTTTTAGGTCAAATGGAAAAACCGAATGTCGACAGCATTGACGGTCTTTCGCCCGCTATATCCATAGACCAAAAAACAACATCTAAAAATCCCCGTTCAACAGTGGGCACCGTTACAGAAATTTACGATTATTTAAGGCTTTTATACGCGCGTGTAGGTATTCCGCATTGCCCCGTGTGCGGAAAAGAGATAACCCAGCAATCAACCGACCAAATTGTAGATACGGTAATGTCGCTTGAAGAGGGCAGTAAGGTTCAAATTTTATCACCCATAGTAAAGGGCAGAAAGGGCGAGCATATAAAAGAACTTGACCGCGTTCGCAAGTCGGGTTATGTTCGTGTGCGCATTGACGGCAATATATATGACCTTTCCGAAGAGATAAAGCTTGAAAAAAATAAAAAGCATATGATAGAGGTTGTTGTTGACCGACTTGTAATTAAACCCGATATTCGTTCACGTCTTGCAGACAGCGTTGAAACGGCATTAAGTCTTTCGGGCGGACTTGTTGCCGCCGATGTAATAGGCGGTAAAGAACTTCAGTTTTCGCAAAGCTATGCTTGCGATGAACACGGTATCAGCATACCCGAACTTACACCTACTATGTTTTCGTTTAATAACCCTATGGGCGCATGCCCTACCTGCACGGGTATAGGCGTTTTTATGAAAATCGACCCGCGCCTTATTATAAACGATGAGGATAAATCTTTAATAGACGGCTGTATAAAAGCGGCAGGTTGGGGTGTTAATTCGTGGTTTAACCCCGACGCCGGCGCTATAGCGACAATGTATTACGAAGGCATTGCGCGTAAATACGGTTTTGATATAAATACTCCTTGGAAAGATTTGTCGGATGAAGCAAAGCATGCCGTGCTTTACGGCACAGGTGAAGAAAAATTAGAACTTCACAGAAATTCCGATTTCGGAAGCGGTGTGTATTATGCGCCTTTTGAGGGTGTTATAAACAACCTGCAACGCAGATACGAAAACACAAAAAGCGACTATGCGCGCGCCGAGTATGAAAGTTATATGACCGAAAGCGCTTGCCCCGATTGTCACGGTGCAAGGCTTAAGCCTGAATATTTGGCTGTTACGGTGGGCGGTAAAAATATAAAAGAGCTTTGCGATATGTCAATAGGAGAAGCGTTGAATTTTATTAAAGATTTAAAATTTGATAAAACGCAGCAAATGATTGCCGAGCCGATTTTAAAAGAGATAAATTCACGGCTTACTTTTCTTGCAAGCGTCGGTCTTGAGTATTTATCAATGTCGCGTTCTTCGGGCACGCTTTCCGGCGGTGAGAGTCAGCGCATACGCCTTGCAACGCAAATAGGCTCGTCGCTTATGGGCGTTTTGTATGTGCTTGACGAACCGAGTATCGGTCTTCATCAGCGTGATAATGAGCGCCTGCTTGATACGCTTAAACACCTGCGCGACCTTGGTAACACGCTTATAGTAGTAGAACATGATGAGGATACTATGCGTGAAGCCGATTATATAGTAGATATAGGTCCGGGCGCAGGTATTCACGGCGGCAATCTTGTTTTTGCCGGCACACCGCAGGAATTGTTAAAGTGCGAAAATTCCGTAACGGCAGACTACCTTTCGGGCAGAAAAAAGATTCCCGTGCCCGAAAAGCGCCGTAAGGGTAACGGCAGTTATCTGTCGGTTAAAGGCGCTGCAGAAAATAACCTTAAAAACATAAATGTTAAAATACCGCTTGGTGAGTTTGTGTGCGTTACGGGTGTTTCGGGCAGCGGTAAGTCTTCGCTTGTTAACGATATAATATATAAAGTCCTTGCAAATAAACTTAACCGCGCAAAAACAATACCCGGTAAATATAAATCGGTTGAGGGTATAGAAAATCTTGACAAGGTTATTGATATTGACCAATCGCCCATAGGCAGAACACCGCGCAGTAACCCTGCGACATATACAGGCGTTTTCAACGATATTCGTGAGCTTTATGCCAACACAAAAGACGCCAAGGCAAAAGGCTACACCGCAGGCAGATTTTCATTTAATGTTAAGGGTGGCCGTTGTGAAGCGTGCCAGGGTGACGGAATTAAAAAAATCGAAATGCACTTTTTGCCCGATATATATGTTCCGTGTGAGGTTTGCGACGGCACACGCTATAACAAAGAAACTCTTAATGTTTACTATAAGGGTAAAAATATTTACGATATACTTGAAATGACTGTAGAAGAGGGAATGAACTTTTTTGAAAGTCACCCCAAAATTTACCGCAAATTAAAAACATTGTTTGATGTCGGACTCGGCTATGTAAAAATAGGGCAGAGCGCTACAACGCTTTCGGGCGGTGAGGCTCAGCGAGTAAAGCTTGCAACCGAACTTTCTAAAAAAAGCACCGGTAAGACCATATATATTCTTGACGAGCCCACAACGGGCTTGCATACAGCCGATGTTCACCGACTTATCGAGGTTTTACAGCGGCTTGTGGATTCGGGCAACACCGTGCTTGTAATAGAGCATAACCTTGATGTTATTAAGGTTACCGACCACATAATAGATTTAGGCCCCGAGGGCGGAAACGGCGGCGGAACTGTTGTTGCGCAGGGCACGCCGGAACAAATTTGTAAATGCGAAAAGTCATATACGGGTCAGTTTCTCAAGAAATTACTTTAAATTTACACATTATTCACCAAATCTATAAAAAATAACCTTATTATGTTATTTGTAATATTAAGGGGTGAAATTTTTGTTTGGGTATGTAAAGGCTTGCAAGCCGGAACTTAAGGTAAAAGAATATGAAACCTATAAAGCGGTTTACTGTTCGCTTTGCAAAAAGCTCGGCAAAAGTTACGGTATACTTTCTCGGTTTACTTTAAGTTACGATTTCACCTTTTTGGCGCTTCTTAATATGTCACTTACCGACGGTTGTGACGGCTTTGTCCGCAAACGATGCGCGTTTAATCCGCTTAAAAAGTGCAATTATTGCAAGGATGATACTTTAATAGATATGCCTGCCGCCGCCGCGATTATAATGCTTTATTATAAGATACTCGACAACATAGCGGATGAGCGCGGTTTTAAAAAAATCGGGTATTTGTGTTTAAAACCGATATTCAGCCATGCACACAAAAAAGCCGCAAAAAATTATCCGCAGATTGAAAAATCTGTTGCCGAGTATATAAAATCGCAAAATGCACTCGAAGCTGAAAATTGCAGTTCTATTGACGAGGCGGCTGACCCTACTGCTAAAGTTATGCAGGAAATTTTGGCGCTTTGCAGTGATGACCAGACTCAAAAGCGAGTTTTAAACCGACTCGGTTATTGTATAGGCAGATACATATATCTGCTTGATGCGGCGGTTGATTTACCGCAGGATGAAAAAAGCGGCAGTTACAATGTTTTAAAATTTTGCGATTGCGACATAAAAGAAAAAATCACTCCGCAGCTATATTTTTGTGTAAACGAAGCGGCAAGAGCTTTTGAACTGCTTGAAATAAAAAAATACAAGTCAATACTCGGAAATATTATATATTTAGGTTTAGAGGAAACTTTTTTAAAGGAGTTAAATAATGAGAGACCCGTATGATGTGCTTGGTGTTTCTAAAAATGCCACAGACGAAGAAATTAAAAATGCCTATCGCGAACTTGCGCGTAAATATCACCCGGATAATTACACCGATAATCCGCTTTCCGATTTGGCAGGCGAAAAAATGAAGGAAATTAACGAGGCGTATGATTCTATTATGAATTCAAGACGCAACAAGTCTTCTAATGCCGGCGGCGCGTATAATAACACGGCAAGCAATTTTCCCGAAGTGCGTTCGCTTATAAATCAAGGCAGACTTGAACAGGCACAGGAACTGCTTGACGGTGTGCCTCCGCAAAGACGCGACGCCGAATGGTATTTTTTAAACGGCACCGTGCTTTACAGACGCGGTTGGTTTGACCAAGCGTATACAAGTTTTGCAACGGCTGTTCGTATGAATCCGCAAAACCCCGAATACCGCAATGCTATGAACAATGCCCAACGGCAAAGCGGAACACAGTATAACCCATACCGTTCTTACGGTAACAGCGGTGGTTGCACCACCTGTGATGTTTGCAACAGCCTCATTTGTGCCGATTGTTGCTGTGAATGTATGGGCGGCGACTTAATACCGTGTTGTTGATATGAAAAACACAAAAAAGATTACCCTTTGCGGAATGACGGCGGCGCTGTCGGTTATGGTAATGTTTGTAAGCTATTTTCCTTATCTTACTTATGCAATACCGGCAATAGCCGGGTTGTTTATGATGGTGCCTCTTATAGAATGCGGCGTGTCGTGGGCATTCGGCACATATATTGCAAGTTCCGCGCTGATATTTATCACGGGTGAAACCGAGGCAAAAATACTTTATATTCTGTTTTTGGGATATTATCCGATACTTAAATCACTGATAGAAAAAATAAACAAACAGGCTGTAGAGTGGATTTTAAAGTTAATATGTTTCAACATTGCCGCAGTTGCTTTTTACTATGTATCAAGCAGGCTGTTTGCCGTTTCGTTTGATGATTTCGGAGAATGGGGTAAATACGGCGCGCTTATCTTTTTGGCAATTTGCAATGTTGTATTTGTGCTTTATGATATAGGTATATCACGCGTGGCATCGTATTATATTTATGCTTTGCACGATAAAATTAAAAGAATACTTAAATAATTAAAACCGCAGGAAAAAATTATTTCTTGCGGTTTTCATTTACTTTTTGCAGGTTTTGTTGTAAAATATCAATGATATTTTAAATTCGGGTGAGTTAATGAAAAAAATAGTTATTATAGGCGCAGGCGCCGCAGGACTTATGGCTGCATACAGCGCTTCGCAAAATTTAGATAAAAACGAGTGCGAAATAACGGTTGTTGAAAAAAATTCGCGCCCTGCCCGCAAGGTTATGATAACCGGCAAGGGCAGATGTAATGTTACAAACAACTGCGATACAAATACACTTATAGCAAATACTCCCAAAAACGGAAAGTTTTTATATTCTGCATTTAATAATTTTAACTCACAAGATACAATGAATTTTTTTGAAAATCACGGCGTTGCCCTTAAGACCGAAAGGGGAAATCGGGTTTTTCCGGTATCGGACAAGGCTGTCGATATAGTTGACGCGCTTGTTAAGGCGGTTAAAAAAGACTGTAAAATAATCGAGGCTTCAGCGAAAGAAATTTTAACAAAAGATAATGCTGTAAGCGGTGTAAAACTTGAAAACGGTGAAACGCTTGAGGCTGACTGTGTAATACTTGCTACGGGCGGTTTGTCTTATCCACTTACGGGTTCTACGGGTGACGGATATAAAATGGCGCAAAAATCAGGCCACACGGTAACGGCGCTTACACCGTCGCTTGTGGGACTTGAATGTCATGAGGGATTTTGCACAAGGCTTGCGGGACTTTCACTTAAAAATGTTACTTTGTCGCTTTATGAAAGCGGTAAAAAGAAACCGCTTTTTAAAGAATTGGGCGAAATGCTTTTTACCCATACGGGAATATCCGGTCCGCTTACGCTTTCTGCATCGGCTCATCTGCGCTATATGGGTAAAAAAGAATACTACGCCGAGATTGATTTAAAACCTGCATTGGATGACGCACAGCTTGATAAACGCCTGCTTCGCGATTTTGAAGAAAATAAAAACCGAGATTTTTCAAATTCTTTGGATAAATTACTGCCTAAAAGCATAATTCCGGTTATAATAAATATGTCGGGTATATTGCCCGACACAAAGGTAAATCAAATAAGCCGTGAGGAGCGCGCGTCGCTTATAAACGCAATAAAACATTTTCGTTTAAATATTACGGGGTTCAGACCGATTGAAGAAGCAGTAATTACAAGCGGCGGAATATCGGTGAAAGAAATTGACCCTGCTACTATGATGTCAAAGATAATTGACGGACTGTTTTTTGCAGGCGAAATTATTGACGTTGATGCCTATACCGGCGGATTTAATTTGCAGATAGCATTTTCAACCGGATTTTCTGCCGGTGAGAATGCGGCACTTTACGGAAAGGAAGTTAAAATATGATTTCTATTGCACTTGACGGTCCTGCAGGAGCAGGCAAAAGCACGGTTGCAAAGGGCGCTGCAAAGGCGCTCGGCTTTATATATGTCGATACCGGTGCGCTTTATCGCACGGTGGGACTTAAATTTTTGCGCGAAGGTTATGATACTAAACTTAACTGTAATGTTGAGTCCGTTCTTGAAACGATAAGCGTTGACATTAAATTTAAAGAAGGCACACAGCATGTATTCTTAAACGGAGAAGATGTTTCAGAGCAAATAAGAACTCCCGAAGCGTCTATGATGGCTTCAGCCGTGTCGGCAAAACCTGAAGTTCGGGCATTTTTGCTTGATATGCAACGCCGTCTTGCGCGCGAAAACAATGTAATTATGGACGGTAGAGATATAGGCACTGTAGTCCTGCCCGATGCTACGCTTAAATTTTTTGTTACGGCGTCGGTTGATGAACGCGCTATGCGCCGATATAAAGAGCTTAAGCAAAAGGGTATGGATGTAAATTTCGACGATATATATAAAGACATTGAAACCCGAGATTATAATGATTCGCACCGCGAAATAGCGCCGCTTAAGCCGGCGGCTGACTCAATAATGTTTGACACTACCGGAAATACTTTGGAAGAGTCAATCGAAAAACTTATTAAAATTATAAAGGAAAGATTATCAATTTGAAAATTACACTTGCAAAAACCGCGGGCTTTTGTTTTGGGGTAAACCGCGCGGTTCAGATGGTATATGATTTGGTTGACAGCGGACAGCGTGTATGCACATTAGGCCCTATAATTCACAACAGCCAAATGGTAGAAGAACTTTCACAAAAAGGCGTCAGGGTGGTTGAAATGCCCGAAGAGGCGCAGAGTGATGAAACACTTGTTATCCGTTCGCACGGAGTGGGTAAAAGCGTTTATGAAACCGCCGACAAACTTGGGGTAAAGGTGTGCGATGCCACCTGCCCGTTTGTTGCAAAGATACATAAAATAGTAGAAAAGCAATCATCGCTCGGTGATACAATTTTAATTGCAGGCGACCCGAATCATCATGAGGTTATAGGAATAATAGGGCATTGCCGTTCCGACTGTTATGTCTTTGATTCGGTAGAAAAACTTGAAGATTTGTTTAAAAGTCACCCCGAACTTGCAAAAAAACCGATTTCGGTGGTGTCACAGACTACTTTTAATGCAAAAAAATGGAATTTTGCGCAAATTTTTTTAAAAAAAGTATATACAAATGCAAAAATATTTGATACAATATGTAATGCTACATCGACTCGTCAAAGCGAGGCGCAGGAGCTTGCCGCTGTCAATGATGTTATGGTTGTAATTGGCGGCAGGCACAGTTCAAACACAGTAAAATTATTTGATGTGTGCGCGTCGATTTGCAGTCATACATATTTAATAGAAACCGCAAGGGAGTTAAAACCTGAATGGTTTTGCGCGACTGATAAAGTCGGTGTTGTCGCGGGTGCATCTACACCTGCGGGTATTATAAAGGAGGTTATTAAAACCATGTCGGAAATTTTACAACCGGTTGATGAACAGATGGAGGTAGAAGAAACTGTTCAAAAAAGCTTTGAGGAAATGACAGATGAGGAAGCATTTGAGGCTTCGCTCAACAGCCTTACAGGCGAGCAAAAGGTATGCGGAACTGTTGTTGCAGTAAACGCATCCGAAATTACAGTAGATATAGGCAGAGGCGTAACAGGATATGTTACCGCTGATGAATATTCATCAGAGCCTGTTGACCTGTTAAGCGAAGTAAAGGTAGATGATAAGTTAAATCTTATCATTATGAAAATCAGTGACCAGGAAGGAACCGCAATGCTTTCAAAGCGTCGTTATGATGCTATTGCCGGTTGGGACAATATAGTTGCTGCCAAAGAATCTGGCGAAATATTGCACGGCGTTGTTCGTGATGTTATTAAGGGCGGCGTTGTAGTTTATTCAAACAATGTTCGCGTATTTATCCCCGCTTCACAGGCTACCGCTTCAAGAAATGATTCACTTGAAGAATTAAAAGGCAAGGAAGTTGCTTTCAGAATTATTGAAATCGGCCGCGGCCGCAGAGCAGTAGGCTCTATCCGCAGCGTTCTTCGCGAAGAAAGAAAAGCCGCCGAAGAAAAGGTTTGGGCTTCTATTGCTGTCGGTGACCGCTTTAAAGGCACTGTTAAGTCACTTACAAGCTACGGCGCATTTGTTGACATCGGCGGTGTTGACGGAATGGTTCACATTTCAGAACTTTCTTGGAACCGCATTAAAAATCCCGCAGAAGTTGTATCTGTAGGCGATGAAATCGAGGTTTATGTAAAAGCGCTCGACACCGAAAAGAAAAAGATTTCTTTAGGTTACAAAAAGGCAGAGGACAACCCCTGGACAATCTTCCAAAACAAATACAGCGTTGATGATGTTGTTACCGTTAAAATCGTAAGCATGACTACATACGGCGCATTTGCAAGAATTATCCCCGGTGTTGACGGTCTTATTCATATTTCACAGATTGCTAATAAGCATGTTGCAAAACCGCAGGATGAACTTACCGTAGGTCAAGAGGTTGAGGCAAAGATTACAGCTATCGACCTTGAAAAGAAACGCGTAAGCCTTTCTATCCGTGCTTTGCTCGAACCCGAAGCACCCGCACAGGAAGAATCTGCTGAAGATGAAGTTGCTTTTTCTACCGAAGAAACAGCTGAATAATTTATTAAAAAAGTAATCAGGTCAAGACTTTAAGTCTTGACCTGATTTTTTGTTTATTGAATATCAATAGATACATTTTCGCCTAAAGCTGATAATTTTTTAAGCCATTTTTTATATTGTTCAAGCGAATATGCGGGTGAACCGTAAAGATATGTGTTACGACAGATAGCGCCGTTAATGTTCCATTCTATTAAAAACATTCCTTTTTCGCTATACATACAGTTGAGTTTTCCGAGTGATGTATTTGCATTGGGTTTAGCTGAAAATTCACTTTCAAAAACGGTTTTTTCGGTGTCAAGGTCAATAATACGACAAAATCCCGAAACGGTATTAAGTGTGCTGTTTGCGCAAAGCACCTCGTGTCCCCATGCAGTCATTTCATCAAGCATAATTATAAACGGTCTGCTTGAGCGTTTAATGTAATCAAATGCAAGTTTTTTATCGTAGTAGTAATCAACTACCGCATCTGACATTTGAGGCCAACCGTCAATAAGATTCCACCAAATTACACCGCCCATACGGTCCATTTTCGAACGCACCCGTTCTATGAAAAATTTTTTAGCCTCTGCCTGTGATATTTGTGAGGCGAGAATATAATCTTCCATATTTTCGGGAACGGTAGAAAAAAGTTCTTTTACCTGTTTTTCCATAAGCATAGTTCTGTAGTCGCTGTTTTTTTGGTCGGTAGAGTGCAAATTCCACTGTTCATTGTTTTTATACGGCCATACATACTCGGGGTCTATAAAACGCTCTATAGATTTTTTTGACGGACATCCGTGATAACCTGTTTCGCTTACAAAATATGCTTTTGAATCGGTGTAGAATTTGCTTTTAAAATAATCGCGCGGACCCCACAAATGGTCTTCGGGGCAATATTCGCTTCCGAGTTCAAAAGTTTTTTCGGAAATATAGGGTGAAGACGGAATATAAGGTCTGTGCGGGTCGAGTCGGTCAAGCACGCAGGGAATAACCTATCTTGTAAGAATGTTGGTTTTGGGGTTGACGCCGCTTTGCATAATCATAAGGTCATTTTCGTTGTCGCCACACCACAATACTAAACACGCATGGTCACGCAGTTCGCGAACTACCCATTCGACCTCTTTTTCAAGACGGGCGGCAAATTCGTGGCCGAGAGGATATGCGGCGCATGCCATTGCAAAATCTTGCCAAACCATAATGCCGTGTTCATCGCAAAAATCAAAAAATTCGCGGTCTTCGTATACATTTCCGCCCCAACAGCGTAAAATGTTGCAACCGATTTCATCAGCAAGCTCAAGCGCCTTTTTATACCGTGATTTATCACGGCTGTGGTAAACATCCATAGGAACCCAGTTTGAGCCTACAGCCATAATTTTTACGCCGTTAATTACAAAATTAAAGCAACCGTTTTCGCGCTCTACAGTATCGGTCCGCATAAGTTTTACAGTGCGGAAGCCTTGTCTGAACTCGCGATTCATAATTTCACTGCCGTCGGGCAGAAAAACTTTAACGCTTATATCATACATATCAGGCTTTCCGTAGTTTTTAGGCCACCAAAGCTGAATATCATCTATATTAAACAAAATTCTTCCGCATTTTACATTGGTGTATGCCGTGTGTGAAAACGAGTGTTTACCGCAAGAACCGTTTATTTCAAAACGCATTGAATTATTAAAAGATGAGAATATGTATTCATCGGGAACAACGCTGTCGTACACCATTGTTATATTTCCCGTGTTTCCGTTTAATGATGTAAGCTCCATATAGCAAAACTTAAAATCATAACGCTCTTGATAGCGCAGTTCAACATCGCGCCACAAACCTGCACTTACTGCGCGGGGCATAATGTCCCAACCGAAACTGTGCGGCGCTTTGCGCACATAGTTTGAAATTATCGGTTGCGCCCAGCAATTAAGCGAAATGTTAAGTTCATTTTCGTATTCGGCGGCTTTTTTTATTGCAGAATGTATATTTACAAAAAGCGTATTTTTCTTGCCGAATAACAGCATATCGGTTACATCAAAATCTTGTGATATAAACATATTATCGCTTGAGCCGATTTTTTCACCGTTAAGCCAATAATCTGCATAACAGTCGACTGCACCGAAATGCAGGACAACCTTTTGGTCTTCTTCAGGCTCTTGCGGAACAAAACTTGTTTCATACCACCATTCGTAAAGCTAGTATTTTTCTGCTTTTAAAATATTATTGCCTTTAAATAAATCTTTCGGCAACACGCCCGCATCTGATAAATCGAGTTCTACATTGCCGGGCACCGTTGCGCTGATTTTGTTGATTTTATAATCATTTAACTGCGCAGGATGAGTGATTTTTATTTTATCGTCGTTTTCGTTATAGTAGTATAAATTCCAACTACCGTTAAGATTTAATGCGTTTTTCATATAGTTCTTCCTTTATTTAAAAAGTCTTTTTTCAAGCTCGGCACATAAATAGTGATACATAGGTAGGTGATATTCCTGCACAATATATGTTTCGGTTGAAGGGGCTTTAAGCGTTACATCGCAAATTGCCGAAAGTTTACTTTCCTTTGCACCGGTAAGCGCTACGGTTTTCATTTTTCGTGCTTTTGCGGCAATAGCGGCATTTACAACATTTTTTGAATTGCCCGAAGTTGAAAGGCAAAATATTAAATCGTTTTCTCTGCCGTAACCGAAAGCAAGTTGTGCATATACCATATCGGGATTTACATCGTTAGCAAATGCCGATATAACCGCAGTCTGACTCGGCAATGAAATTGCGGGGATTGTATTTTGAATATATTTTGCAAACTCTGCAGGATTTTCGGCTATACCGTCAAACATTTTTATTTCATCTTCGTTTAATGTTCTGTGCGACATAAAGCCTTTCATAAGCTCGCCTACAATATGCTCACAGTCGGCACAACTGCCGCCGTTACCGCAGGCAAGAATTTTTCCGCCTTTTTTGTATGTGTCTTCCATCATATCTACAACACTTACAAGTTCATCTTTTATGCCTATTAAATCGGGGTATCTTTTAATTAAATTATCAATCATTTTTATAAATTCCTTTCATAAAAATCTATTGCAACCGAAATTGCCGCGTAATCACCGATTTGTTCGCCGAGGGCGGCTTTGCACACAGTGCAAACATTATTTGATAACGGCAATGTTTCGGCGTCGATTACCTTTCGCATTTCATCATACATAAGGTCATAACTGCGAGTAAAGACCGAACCTATTACAATCTTTTGCGGATTTAAAATATCTATTAAAAATGATAAAGACTGACCGAGTCTGCGAGCGCTTAATTTATAAATTTCTATTGCGTCTTTGTCACCGCATTTGGCGCTTTCTGCAATAGATTTTGCGGTTATTTTGTCTATTTCGTCAGTAGATTTGCAAAATCCGCACGGCTTGTTAGCTTGTAAAAGTTCTTTTGCCTTTGCTTTACCTAATTGCGCTATACCGCCGCCGCTGCAAAAGCCTTCAAAAGAACCCGCCTTGCCAAAACCTATCGGACCGTCATCTTCAAGCCTTATGTGTCCGACTTCGCCTGCCATATC
>JAXJVR010000052.1:0-7034 GCA_036308405.1 Acutalibacteraceae bacterium | reverse complement strand
GTTCTTTTTTATGTTAAATTTAACTGCATCGCGATATTTTTAAGTTTTTTATGAATATTGCGGCTTGAAAATTTGTGTTAATCTATTATAATTAAATTAAAAAATAACAAAAAGGAGTTATTGTTATGAAAGTCAGTTCTAAAATTTATTCCGCAATTATTTCAATCGCTGTCGGACTTATGTTTATCGTATTAAAAGATGATATCATAGGTATAGCTTTGACGATTGTTGGCATAGGCGCCGTAATTATGGCGATTGTCGATTTTGTAAACAGACAAATACAAAGCGGCGTTATAAAGGCTATCATCGGTGTTGCGGTTTTGGTGCTCGGCTGGGTGTTTGTGGATATTGCTATTTACATAATTGCAGGCGCGCTTATTGCTTTGGGCATTTCTCAAATAATAACTGCTGTTAGATTAAGCGTCTTCGGCAATATTCTTCAAAAGGTATTTATGTTTATTAAACCCGTCGCTACATTAGCTGCCGGTTTGTGACTTTTCTTTAACAAAGGCGGAACAATGGATTGGATTTTTATTCTTTCGGGCGTGCTGATTTTGGTTGAAGGCTTGCTTTCGCTTGCCGACCCTTCGGATAAAACAGATGAGTAAACAATAATTTAATATGTAAACAGCATAATACCGCATTTTTTGCGTTATTGTGCTTTTTTTGATTTTAGATTTCTGTTTATTTGTTGCAGATATTGTTGATTTATGATATAATTTTTATCAGAATAGGGTGAACCTACAATGGTAAGTAATATTTTTGTCAAGCACTCTTTTAAGGGGATTAACCGATGAAAATACAAAAAATGAAAAAACTGCAAATCCGCGACCCGTAAAAAAACTATATGAAGCATGCTGCGTTATTCTTATTTCCTCTTTCGGAATGGCTCTGTTAATCAGTGTGCTTTTGAGTGCACCGTTAGGTTTGATTATAGGTTACACATCAGACTTGGCTAACTTTTTTTCAGGAATTATTGCCGCAATAATTACGATGTTTATATCAAGTTATGTTGAGGGATATTATAATCACAAGTTTTCCTTTATTCAACTGCTGAAAGGCATACTGCTTGCTTTCGCCACACAAGTCATTTTGGTTTTAATATTTGATCATGCTATTTACTTTTCCGGTCCAACGGCAGAACTCGCAAGGTATGTATTAAACACTAAACATGCAGACTTAATAGGCACAACGGCGGCAAATAAAATTTTATACGGTTATAGGTGGTTATTTATGATAATCGCATTTTGGTTCATATACGCACCGTTGATTTTTGCAGGAATGTTTTTAGGAAAAAAAGAACACAAAAAAGATTTTAACAATTGTAAGAGTAGTGAAAAATGAAAAATTCCTCCTATGATAGATATTTCTATTCTGCCATAGGAGGGTGTTTTTTTCTATTTTCCATTTTTACCGGACCTGTTCAGAGAGTGCTCAGGAATTTTTTGTTTATCATACCGATTTAGATGACAGGTTATTTTTTGAAAAATCGGCATAAATCCCTAAAAACCGTCGGAATATGTCTGTTTGCAATCTTTTATTAACAGTCATAGGATACAGATATTGCTTACGGACTAAAAAATTGGGCTATTTCTATAAAGTCGGAAGAATAGATTTTTATAGCAGATAAATGATTTATATTGCTATTCTGTCATAATTTTCTCAAAATTTTAATTTTATAATATTTTAGCAAGTTTTACCTGTAAATCATTGTATTTTTTATAAATTTATGATATACTGTTCGGTAAAAAGATTTTAGGAATAGTTATATTTAAAACTGTTCTGATATATTTTATAAAATACCGCCTTTTTGGTATTGCTGAATGCTTAAAAAACGGATGCGGCAGAATAAAAAAATATGCGATTAGGAGAATTTGATTTTGTTAAATACATTAAAGAACATCAATATCTCTATGGAAACATGGGGCGTGCTGATTTGTATAGTAGCCATAACTTTATTGCTCATTGAGTCCAAGATTGAAAAGCACACCCGCAGACAATTTCTTTCTCTTTTTGGTTGCCTGTTGATTGACCTTTGGTGCAATATTGCCGGACTGATGCTGAAGGGGACTACCAACTCCGTTGGGCAGGTCATGGTGCGTATATCCAATTTCGGAGAATTCTTTTTCGGCTTTTTACTTTGTTTTTTCTTTTCTTTTCCATTTATATTCTGAATATTCTGGGCGGCAAAGAAAACAAAAAGCTTCGCATCTGGTATATCCTTGCGTCAGTGATTCTTGCGCTGGGAGAGTTGTTGGTCATTATTTCGCAGTTTACAGGATGGCTATACTATATTGATGAACACGCAATATACCACAGAGGCGGTTTGTATTGGCTTTCCGGCGTGCTGGGGACAGTCTCTCTGCTTTTAAACGCCATTGTCATTTTCATACATCGGAAATGTCTGAAACCTGTGCAACGAACGGTGTTGATGCTGTATATCGGTATGATGGTGCTTGCCAACATTGCGTCTCTTTTGTTCTATGGCATCAGCTTTATTCTTCTGGCTTCCGTTGTGATAGCAATGATTATGCTGACCGCGCTGGTCAATGAGCAAATCGAACTGACCAAAAAATCAATCAAAAATAAAATCAATTATCTGCTGGCTGTCAGTATGATAACCTTGACCTTCTTCCTACTGGCGTTTATCTCGATTTTCTTTCTGAATTTGTCTTCCAAAAATGCGGAAACAAGGCTTCGTGAGAGCACCGAATCCCTGGCTTTGCGGCTGGATAATCAGTTGACTTTGGTGGAGCAGGCAGTCAATGATATGTATGTCGTTTCGGAAAATTTCCGCCCGAAGATAGACGAATTGAATGACACGGATACGATTGCGCAGTATTCGGAGCAAATGGAGGAAATTGCCATTTCTATTGCCAATCATACAAACGGTGCCGTGGCAGTCTATTACCGGATGAATCCGGAGTTGACCAATAGCGGAACATTTGGATTCTTTTCCGTGAAATCTTCGGAAACCGGACTTTTTGAGCACGCTGTTCCCACAGACATTGGTGCCTATGACCCCGACGATACCGAACATGTGGGCTGGTATTATCGCCCGGTTCAGGCGGGGGAGCCGGTTTGGATAGAGCCGTATTATAACGCCAATATTGATATTTATATGGTTTCTTATGTCATTCCGGTTTACGACGGAGACAGCCCTGTGGGCGTTGTCGGTATGGATATTGACTTTGCGGCGTTTGCGGATATCGCCGCATCCATCAGCGTTTATGAAAGCAGCGGTTCTGCTCTGTTCAGTGAGGATTTCAGCAAAATCTACTATCAAAAGGACGGTGCCTTTGGAAGTTCCGCTTCGGAGGAAATTCAAGAAGTTTTTAACGGCGGCGAGAATGCGACTAAATTGCAGTTTTTGCATATCAGCGGAGAAAAATGCGTCACCTACAGCACTCCATTGAATAACCGAATGCAACTTCTTACATACGCCTCCGAAGCGGAGACAAAAGACCATGTTGACAATATCATTGTCATCGGAATTGCAGTTTTCAGTATTATCTTTATTGCCGCGCTGATGCTTTCACTTAAAATCAGCAATGCCATGACAAAACCTCTATATGATATTATGGAAGCGACAAAGCAATACGCCGGCGGTCATTGGAATGCGAAAATTCCCTGCGAAACAGAGGATGAAATCGGAATGCTGGCAAAGAATATCATGATTATGGCAGATAATACCAGAGAGTATATTTCACAAATACGGCATATGGCAAAGTATGATACCCTTACAGGCGTCCGAAACCGTAACGATTACCTGCAGCATACTAAAGACTATGTAGCGCAGGCTTTGCAATCGGACGGAAAACTGGCGCTTATTGTGATGGATGTCAACAATTTGAAAACCGTAAACGACACCATGGGTCACGAAATGGGCGATGCCCTGCTTCAAAATGCAAGCAACCGGATTTGTCAGATGTTTTCTCAAAGTCCCGTATACCGCATCGGCGGCGATGAGTTTGCGGTCATTGTGTTTGGAACGGCATATGATACCGTGGATGAAAAAATGCAGCAGTTCCACGAACGGATGAACGGCGTGGCAGACGAAGGCAATATTGCAGAGGTTTGCATCGCCTCCGGTATGGCAAAACTGGGTCCGGACGGAGATACCGTAGATGCAATTTTCAAGGCTGCCGACGATAGAATGTATCTAAATAAAGCAGAATTGAAGAACAGAACACAGAGCGGGTCATAATTGATTTTTAAATTTTTCTTTCGTTTCTTACATTTACATTTTTCAATTTCTCCGTGATAGGGGATTGGACGCAAAAAAGGGCAGACTTTACGATAAAATAGTCGTAAAATCTGCCCTTAAATCTGCAATGTCATCTTTTTATTTTAACTGTGTTTTTGGCTTGTCATCATAAGCGACAGCGACATCACTTGCCCCGGCAAACATCATTCAATTAAAAAAACAGCAGCCGACAAAGCGTGTTGTCCTTAACGGAGAAATACAAAAGCCGAGTGGGATAACAGAAAATACAGTATAGTCAAGCGGCTATACTGTATTTTTTATGCTTAAAACAACAAATTTCGCAACTTTTTCAAAACTACTTTATTTTTATTCCCGATTGTGTTATAATATAATTTGCCAAACAAATCTAATAATAACAAAGGATGACCTTAACTGAGGGGATATTATACCCTTTTGCCTTTGTCATTCAAAATGAATTCGGTAAAAACGCAATTCCACTTGAATGACAATAAGGTTTGTCCTTTTGTGTTTAAGATTTGTTTGGCGACAATCGGAGTTGCGTTTTTCGGTGCGTGGCTTCGGTCACGCACTTTTTATTTATAGAAAAGAGGAAAAGCAATGAAAAAAGCAAGTAGTATTTTATGGGGTATCGTATTGATTGCCGTAGGTGTGGTTTTGGCACTGAATGTATTTAACATAATGGATATTAATCTTTTCTTTGACGGCTGGTGGACGTTATTTATTATTGTCCCCTGCGCCATCGGTTTGTTCACAGAACGAGAAAAGACCGGCAATATCATCGGCATTGTGATCGGTGTATTCTTACTTCTGTGTTGCCAGGATATCCTTAGTTTTTCAATGCTGTGGAAATTGCTTGTTCCGGCAATCATTGTAATCATCGGTTTGAAAATGGTAATGGTCGGATTGTTCGGTAACAAGACCAATGAAATTATGAAAAAGCTCAAATTGGAAGGTAAAGCCTTAAAATCGGGCTGTGCCGTTTTCTCCGGTTGTGACATTAAATATGATAACGAAGTATTTGAAGGTGCTGAATTAACTGCCGTCTTTGGTGGTGTGGATTGTGACCTTAAAAATGCTATTATCGAAAAAGACTGTGCCATTCAAGTATCGGCTATCTTTGGCGGTATTGATATTTTCGTTCCCGATAACGTCAATGTAAAAGTGAGCTCCAACTGTATCTTTGGCGGTACTTCCAATAAAACTGCCGCACATAAGGACGCTCCTACGATTTACATAAGCGGCACCTGTATGTTTGGAGGCGTTGAAATTAAATGACAACAGCACAAAAAGTAATTAAGTATTTGGCAATGGCGTTTGCTATCTTTCTGACAGTTAGCATTATCGGAGGGCTTTTAAGTATGTTTGGGTTGTTTGGTGGATTTTTCGGCGGCGATGCTGTAACCGAAGATATTAAAACTTATGCTGTATCATCGGATATACAGAGCCTTGAAGTAAAGATTAATGCTGCTGACTTTACCATCAAACAAGGCGAAAGCCTCTCGGTTGAAAGTAATTTGAAGCACCTTACCGTTGAGGATAAAAACGGTGTTCTGACCATCAAAGAAACAAAGAAGTTTGGGAGCACTTATACGGGAGCCGTGCTGACCTTATATGTTCCTGTAGATACCGTATTTGAAAAAGCAGATATCACAACCGGTGCTGGAAGATTGACAGTAGATCACTTGTCGGCCGGCAGAATGAACTTTGAGCTCGGCGCAGGCGAAGTAATAATTGAAACGCTTATTGCCACTACTGCGGTTGACATTGAAGGCGGTGCAGGAAAGATCACTATATCTGGTGGCGCACTTCATAATCTTGATTTGGAGATGGGCGTGGGGCAGTTTAATCTTACCTCTGCGCTTACGGGTGAATGCGATTTTGATTTAGGCGTTGGAGAATCTAATATAACTGTAATTGGTAATAAGGACGATTATAAGCTTGATATTGAAAAAGGCATTGGCAATATCACCGTTGACGGTGCAAGCGTTTCCAATATCAGGGTGCAAGGTAAGGGTAATAACAGTATTGAGGTTAGTGGTGGTATCGGTGCCATTAACTTGAAATTTAAGGAGTCTGATGCAAAATGATTTTAGAACTCAGAAACATAGAAAAATCCTTTGGTGAGAAGAAAGTCCTCACCGGAGTATCATTCAAAGCTGAAGGAGGTAAAGCCTTCGGACTGCTCGGCAGAAACGGTGCCGGTAAAACGACATCTATCCGTATTTTAATGGATGTGTTTCCCGCAAACAGCGGTGAAGTGCTGATCGACGGTCAGCCAATTGATTACAACAAAATCGGTATTGGCTATCTTCCCGAAGAAAGAGGTCTGTATCCGAAGAAAATCATCATCGACCAGCTTACCTATTTTGCGGAACTGAAGGGTATGAGCCGCAAAGAAGCGGTAAAGGCTATTGACTATTGGCTCGAAAGACTTGGGATGACCGAATATCGTAATAAGAAACTCGAAACTCTTTCAAAGGGCAATCAGCAGAAGATTCAACTTATTACGGCTCTTGCTCACAACCCTGATATTGTTATTCTTGACGAGCCGTTCTCTGGTCTCGATCCCGTAAATGCAATGCTCTTAAAGGATGTGGTTAAGGAACAGATTGCAAACGGCAAAATTGTTCTGTTCTCCAGCCATCAGATGAGCTACATAGAAGAATTCTGTGACAGCATTGCGATCCTCAACAACGGCGTTGTTGCTCTGCACGGCGATTTGCACGATATTAAACGTGACTATCCCCGTGACCGTTTGGTTGTCCGCACAGAAAGTCCTGATGCAATTATTGCTGATTTTGGTTCT
>JAXJVR010000051.1:0-38873 GCA_036308405.1 Acutalibacteraceae bacterium | reverse complement strand
TGGTGGGAACAATAGGGCTCGAACCTATGACCCTCTGCTTGTAAGGCAGATGCTCTCCCAGCTGAGCTATGCTCCCACATAACGCTGGCTCTGTTAATCGCAACTCACCGGCGACGAACATTATAATAACACAAGGGACCCGCGTTGTCAAGCATTTTTTAAAAAAATTTTATTTTTTTATCATAGAGCGAATTTCTGCGTTGGTAAATGTATATACGCTGTTGCAAAATTGGCAAACTGTTTCGGCCTTTTCCATTTCATCAGCCATCTGTTCAAGCTCTTGCTTATTTAAACTTTTTAATGCGTTTTCAAATCTTTGCCTTGAACAATTACATTTATATGCAACGGTTTGCTCTTCAAGAACCTCAACCTCAAAACCGTTAAGCGCAATTTTTACAATTTCTTCAATAGACTTGCCTTCATCAAGCAAAGTAGTTACGGGTTTCATAGCTTTTATATTGTTTTCAAGTTTATCTATAACCTCGTCATAGCCGTGCGCC
Source organism: Acutalibacteraceae bacterium (assembly GCA_036308405.1). Lineage (GTDB taxonomy): Bacteria > Bacillota > Clostridia > Oscillospirales > Acutalibacteraceae > UBA737. The sequence goes on along the minus strand of JAXJVR010000051.1, from coordinate 38,373 downwards.
GCCGGCAACAGTTGAATAATATATCCGCCGGCAACCTTTACGGTCAAATCGGGGTTTACGAGCACGCCCAATGCGCATACCGTAGGTATCTGCTCACTTATTGCATAATACGCCGCTATATCCTCGGCAATTTCACCGGTAGAAATCGGCACAAATCCGTTATACGGTTCTTTTAAGCCTAAATCTTTTATTACATAAAGCGTGCCGTTTGTGCCTACCGCACCGCAAACATCAAGTTTTCCGTTAGGTTTAAGTGGAATTTCAACAACGGGGTTTACGGCATATCCGCGCACATCGCCGTTACTATCTGCGGCGGCTATTAACGCGCCCGCAGGACCGTCACCGTCTATTTTAACGGTTATTGTGTCTTTTTCTCCCTTTAATGCGTTGCCCATCATAGCGGTTGCCGTAAGCAGCCTTCCCAAAGCGGCAGTCACCACGGCAGATGTTTTATGCAACTGCTCGGCGCGCGATACAATGTCGGTGCTGTCAAGCGCCGTTGCCATAACCAAACCGTCAGAGGTGATACATCTTATAAGTTTTCCCATTATTATTTCACCTTTCGTGTAACATAAACAACCCTTTGTGCCTTATCGGAGGGGCTGTTTTGCGTCATTTCTTCATAAATTGCTTCTGTTTTAAGTCCTGCGCCGTCAAGCGCGTTTTTGATTTCGCTTTGGGTATAGGCGCGCTCACAAAAACTTTCTCCGCTTCTGTAATATGCGTCGCCCTGCAAAGTAAAGAAATCAAGATTTATATTTACCGTATTATTATCGCAATACTCGTTTTGCCACACGCAATAAACATCATCCGAATCTATGACAAAAGTATTGTTACCTAAAACTTCACGGTGTTTATAGGGCGTGTTAAGGTCAAAGATAAAAAGTCTGTCTTTTTCAAGAAAAAGCGATACACGGCTTATCGCTTTGCAAAAAGCGTCATAGTCGGTTATATGATTAAGACTGTCAAGACAGCATATCGCGCCGTCTACCGTGCCGTATAGGTCAAGCTCGGTTGCATCCTGACAAAGATATAATATATCATTGCCGTTTTCAACCGATTTTTCGCGTGCGACAGACAGCATCTCGTAAGATGAGTCAACACCTATTACCGAAACCCCTTTTTCAGCAAACAAGTCCGAAAAATTACCCGTTCCGCAAGCAAGGTCTAAAAGCAATGTCGGCATTCTGTCGAACTTTTTAAACAGCGCGCAGATATATTCGGTTCTTTCTTTATAATCGGCGTTTTCGGTAAGTTCATCATAAACACTTGCAAAATCGCTATACATTTTTTGTTTTACCCAATCTTTCGAGCACGGTCATACTTCCCTTGCTCATAGTTCGGCTCACTCGGCTTATGGTAGCCGTTGAAGCACCGGTTTTTTCAATTATATCGTTATAAACCTTGCCTTCGCTCAACATTTTTGCCACGGCAAAACGCTGTGCGATAGACTTAATTTCTTTAGGGGTGCATAAATCTTCAAAAAGATGCTTACACTCGTCTTCATTTTCAAGCGTCACAACGGCGCTGTAAAGCAGTTTGGAAAAATCTTTTTCTTTCATTTTTTACTCCTCAATATTCATATACTCCGTCAAAAACCTTTTCGGCTCCGCCGCGCATAAACACACTGCCGTCTTCGGTATATGTTATAAACAGGTCGCCGCCTTTAAGGTGAACCGTTATTTCGGTTCCCTTTTTGCAATAACCGTTTTCTGTAGCCGCAACAACCGCCGCGCAAGCGCCCGTTCCGCAAGCGAAGGTTTCTCCGCTGCCGCGTTCCCAAACGCGCATCTGAAGCGTTTTGCTGTCTATAACGCGTATAAATTCGGTATTAACCTGTTCGGGAAAAATTTTATGATGCTCAAAATCAGGACCGATTTTTTCAAGTTCAAGGTCATCAATTTTATCGCAAAACACAACTGCGTGCGGATTACCCATAGAAACCGCAGTTATATTGTAACTCTTGCCCGAAACCTCAATAGGTCTGCCTATTACCGACTCGCCGTCAAGTAAAATCGGTATTTTTTCGGGTTCAAGCTGCGGCTTACCCATATCAACCGTAACGGTTTTGCAAACGCCGTCTGCCGATGAAATTTTAAGAGTTTTTATTCCGCTTAATGTTTCAACGGTTACCGTGTCTTTGTGCGCAATGCCGTTATCGTAAATAAATTTACCCACACAGCGAATACCGTTTCCGCACATTTTGCCCTCACTGCCGTCAAGATTAAACATACGCATTTTTGCGTCTGCCTTATCAGACGGGCAGATAAGTATAACACCGTCTGCGCCCACGCTGAAACGGCGCGGTGACATCTTTACCGCAAGCTCACCGGGATTTTCTATTTTCTGCTCAAAGCAGTTAATATATATATAATCGTTACCTATGCCGTGCATTTTGGTAAAATTGATTTTCGGCATAACCGCATACCGCCTTTCGATTTTAAAAACACATATTATAAAACACCGCTTTCGCGGTGTTTTTATTATAAATTAGCTGATATATCAATGTCAACAAAAAACTTTTACGCTTTAAAGACGCGAACCTTAAATTCTTTACTGCATTTAGGGCAAACGGTTATGTGCTTACCCTTGCGTCTCGGTAGTCTTAACATAGCGTGACAGTTAGGGCATTTTTTATAAATATGCGTGCGGTCAGCTTTGTGCTGACGGTAGGTATTTTTCTTTTCCTTAAATTTAACTGCCACACGGTTAAACGCCTGATTTTCACAGCGGCGTTTTTCGGTATTTCGTGACATAACCCTAAAAATCGCATATATAACAAGCGCGTATACAATTATCTGCAACCAAAACTGTCGGACAAAGCAATTCACAACCGAAAGAACCGCCGCAGATATAAAGAGCGCATAAAACAAACTGTCGATGCCGTATCTTCCGCTCATAAACTGCATAACTTTATATCTGAAATTCATAACTATACCTCTTTTCAACATTATTATAACTGCGATTTTAATATAATTTGTTACCAAACGATTAAAGTTTTTGCATTAGAATGTAAAATGTGGTAATATATACAAAAACAACAAACACAAATGGGGTTTAATTTTATGTTTTCTATGGTTAAAAGCGTAGGAATATTCGGTCTTAATTCGTATATGCTCGAGATTGAGGCCGATGTTTCGGGCGGACTGCCGAGTTTTGATGTTGTGGGGCTTCCCGATACGGCTGTAAAAGAATCGCGTGACAGAGTAAGAGCCGCCGTTAAAAACTGCGGATACAAATTCCCTGCGGGCAGAATAACCGTAAACCTTGCCCCTGCCGACAAGAAAAAAGAGGGTGCGGTATTCGACCTGCCGATACTTATATCAATACTCACCGCGTCAAAGCAGTTAAGTTTTAACGCGAGCGACAGCGCATTTTTGGGCGAAGTGTCGCTTGACGGTCAGGTGCGCGCCGTAAACGGTGTTCTTGCAATGGTTATAACCGCAAAGCAAAACGGTATACGCAATATTTTCATACCGTTTGAAAACGCCGCCGAAGGCGCCGCGGTTGAAGGCATAAATGTTTACGGAATAAAAAGCGTAAAACAGCTTATAGACCACCTTACAGGCTTTACCGTGCTTTTACCGGCAGAACCCGTAAGCACACCCGAAAGCACGCTTAATTCAGCGCTTGATTTTTGTGAGGTAAAGGGTCAGGTTTTAGCCAAAAAAGCGCTTGAGGTTGCCGCCGCGGGCGGACACAACATTTTGCTTATAGGCCCTCCAGGTTCGGGCAAAAGTATGCTTGCAAAGCGGTTGCCCACCATTTTGCCGCCTATGACGTTTGACGAATCAATAGAAACTACCAAAATACACTCGGTAGCGGGTATTCTTAACAAATCAAACCCGATAGTAACCGAAAGACCGTTTCGCTCGCCGCATCATACAATATCTTCGGTGGGACTTTCGGGCGGAGGCACCGTGCCGAAACCGGGTGAAATTTCGCTTGCGCACAACGGCGTTTTGTTTTTAGACGAATTGCCCGAATTTAAACGCGACGCTATGGAAGCTTTGCGTCAACCGCTTGAAGACGGAACAATCACCGTAACACGCGCTTCGGGCACGGTTACATATCCGAGCAATATAATTCTTGCCGCCGCTATGAACCCATGCCCCTGCGGATACTACGGCCACCCCACAAAAGCCTGCACTTGCTCGCAAAACGCGGTGCATAAGTATCTGAACAAAATTTCAGGACCTCTGCTTGACCGAATTGATTTGCACATAGAAGTGCCTGCGGTCGATTATAAATCGCTGTCGGACAAAGCGCCCGGCGAAACATCGGCAAGTATACGCGAGCGCGTTACCAGAGCGCGCAAACTTCAAATTGAGCGATACCGCGGAACAGGCGTTACCTGCAACGCACAGCTTACCCCCTCGCTTTTACGTAAACACTGTGTTTTAACCGATGAGGCTAACGCCTACTTAAGCCGCAGTTTTGATGCAATGGGACTTTCGGCAAGAGCGTATGACCGCATACTTAAGGTTGCAAGAACCGTAGCAGACCTTGCGGGTGAAGAAGTTATTAAAAAAGAACACATCGGCACGGCGTTAAGATTTAGAAGTCTTGACAGAAAATATTGGGAGTAAATAAAAAGCTCCGCTTTAACTTAAATCAGGTTAAAGCGGAGCTTTTGCTTTACTGTTATTCGGGTATGCTTTCGGTTTGAGTTTCGCTGTCGGTCACAGCATTTGATTTTTTAGACTTTGAATTTATAAATTCTTTAAAGATAACATATATAATCGAAGCCACGGGAACACCGAACAGCATACCCATTACACCGAAAAGTCTGCCGCCTATTGTTACGGCGGTAAGCACCCAGATGCCCGACAAGCCTATTGATTTGCCCACAACTTTAGGATAAATCAAATTGCCCTCAAGCTGTTGAAGAACGATTATAAATACCACAAACCAAACCGCTTTTATGGGACTTTCGAGCAGTATCAAAAACGCGCCGATGGCGGTTCCTATAAAAGAACCGAACATAGGAATAAGCGCCGTAAAGCCTATAAGCACCGAAATCATTGCGGCGTAAGGCATACGGAAAATCAACATTCCTATAAAGCAAAGCACGCCTATTATGCACGCTTCGGTAAGCTGTCCCGTTACAAACCTTGTAAACACGCCGTTTGTAAGCACGGTAAAGTCTACAAGGCGTTTTGCCCTTCTCGGTTTAAGCAGCGCATAAACAATCTTTTTTGCCTGACGGCAAAGAACCTCTTTTTTAGATAAAACATATATCGAAAATACTATACCCAAAACCAAATCGACCACAGCAGATACTATTGACGCGGTAATGTTTACAGTAGTGCCGAGCACATTGCCGCCGTAGTTGCTTATCAAATTTTTTGCAAAGTCGGTAACCTGCGCTGTATCAAGTTTAAGTTCCGGCAATTCAAAATTATAATGAGCAAAAAAGTCGATTACCTTGTCATACCACTTCTCTGCGCTTGCCAAATACTGCGGAACTTTTTCCGAAAAAGAAACAACCGTGTTTGAGAGAGCCGGAATTATCATAAACACAATAGCAAATATCACGCCCAAAACTATTATATAGCTGAACACAAGACTTACAGGGCGTTTTAGTTTTTTTATTATATTTTGCTTTTTTACCTTTTTCCAGATAAAGAACCAAAATTTTTCAAGCGGCATCATCAGCAGATTAACCACATAGGCAAAGCACAAACCGATTATAAAGGGTGACAAAAGCGAAATTGCCGATGATATAAACGAACCTATTTTTTGTGGGGTCGCAACAACAACATACACAAGCGCTATCATAACAATTATCGCAAATGTGTATTTCAACAGTTTTTTGTTAAGCGGCAGATTTATCTGTATTTTATCGTCGTTGTTTTTGTTATCTTTCATTTTCAGTCTTTTACCTCGGTTTCATCGGATAAATCCTTTTTTTCAACCTTTACCGCGGCGGCGCGATGCGCGTCGGTTTCGGTTACGGTTACTATAAGATTTTCATACTCAAAGCTGTCGTTTACATCGGGTATATTACCTATCTGTTCGGCTACCCAACCGCCCAGCGTTACGCTGTCCGACTCGGTTTTGATATCAAACTCTTCACAAAAATCGTCAAGGTTCATATTGCAGTCTATTATAAAGTTTTTATCGTCTAATTCTTTACACTCTTCCACAACCTCGTCATGCTCATCCCATATTTCACCGACAAGCTCTTCAAGTATATCCTCCATAGTTACTATGCCAAGCGTTCCGCCGTATTCATCGACAACAACCGCAAGGTGTGATTTTTCTTTTTGCAGTTTTCGCAAAAGGTCGTCTGCCATTTCGGACTGATGAACAAACAGCACGGGAGAAATAAGGTCTTTTATGTTTTCGGTTGTAACACCCGTTCCTACATAAAAGTCTTTTTGATGTATTACGCCCACGATGTTGTCGATACTGTCCTCATAAACCGGCAACCGTGAAAAGCTTGTTTCGGTAAATTTTTGCGCGATTTCTTTTTTTGTGGTGTCTATGGGTATTGCCTCAATATCTACACGGTGGGTAAGTATATCTTCGGCTTTTAAGTCGGAAAACTCAATCGCGTTGCGAAGCAGGTCGCACTCATCGGTATCAATGTCACCGTCATGCTCTGCCTCTTCTACCATCATAAGCAGTTCTTCTTGGGTAAGATTATCCTCTTGCTCGGCTTTAAACATTTTGCCAATAAGCTTTTTCCAGAGCGAAAATACAAAGTTAATCGGTGTAAGCAACCATATAAGCGAACGGATAAACGGCGCTGAAAACATAGCAAATTTTTCGGGGAAATCATTTGCGATGCTTTTAGGTGTAATTTCACCGAAAATCAAAACCGCTACCGTAACAACAACGGTAGAAACGGTTGCGCCCTTATCTGCGCCGAGTCCCAATTCATCAACAAAAAGCAATGTGCCGAGTGAAGCCAAAAGTATATTAACTATGTTGTTGCCCACAAGTATGGTAGAAATCAAGTTATCATATTTATCGGCTAAATCCGCGGCAAGTTTTGCCTTTTTATCTCCTTTTTCTGCCAAAGCGCGAAGACGAGTCTTATTTGCGCACGAAAAAGCCGTTTCGGTAGCAGAAAAATATGCCGAACCGATAAGGCATATAACCATTATTATAATGTATGTTGTCATTTTTTAATCTGAAACTCCTTTTAAATAACTGTTGTAAAAAGCACCTGATTTTTCAACTCAAAATTCTTTTTAGACACAAAACGGCATACCTCTGCCCTGATTTGAGCATAGGTACGCCGTTATATATAAAGTTAAAACTATTAGTATCGCCGTTATCGTCGCTACTGTCGCTGCTGTCCATAAAGACAAAAATCCTCCGAAAATTTAATAATACAAAAGTATTATATCAAGTATGTGTATTTAAGTCAAGTGTTTTTACTTATGTCACATAAGACTTTCACGCTGATAGCGGTAAGGGGTGTTCACATATACACCGCGGTTCCAACCTTTTACCCAACCGTAATAAGTGCCTTCAATATTGCACCACTCGTCAAGTCTTGAAATGCCGTGCGCCTTAAGGTCGGTAAAAAATTGATTTATTTTATCGGCGTCAAAACCTTTATTTATTATTTCATTCCAATAAACATCGGCAAAACGAAGCGAAAGTCTTGCTTTTTGCACACGCGCAAGTTTTATGCCGTCTCCTGCAACCGCCGCTTCTGCTTTGTCAAACAGCTCATTATATTTTTTAAGACACTCATCGCTTAAATAATCAGGTCGTTTTGTTTCTTGAATATAAAGATGATAATCTTCTTTTTCCACAAAATCACAAAGCATATCTATATATTCATTAAGATATTCTGCGGCATCACCGTAAAAATATTCCATAAACTCTTTGCGGTGTCTTTCAACATCGCAGTCGGGATTCCACATAAGCTTACAAATCAAATAGTTTCTAAGCTCGTTAAAATCGGTTCCGCCGTTCTGAGCGCGGTTTGCTTCTTCAAAAACACCTTTAACATTGTTATTTGCAAGCGTCTGTAAATTAGGCTTTAAAACGCGCCAATTAGGAAACGGCATCAAATATAGCGGAAAGTTTGAAGTATAATCCCACACATAAAGTCTGTCACAAATTTTGCTCCACGCCTTAAGGTCATCTAAAAAGCCGGTTTTTGTGCCGTCGGGATGCAAAACCATATGGGTTTCATCATCACATTTTTCATAAGTATGCGCAAAACAGGTGTCCGAAGCGCAAAGGCGCACACAAACATTATGGCGGACTTTTGTTAATTTTGAAGCCGGCCTTGTATAATGATATGCCAAGATATCAAACAAAACATCGGGAAATTCAGGCTCCAAAATCTCGGCAACTTTATTGACAAATCTAATAAGAGTGCCGACGGGCGAACCCTCCTCCATATCCGATTTAAGACATTTTTCACACTGACAATGATTTTGATTATCGTTTTGAGATATTGAGACTATCTTTTTATTCGGATTTGCCTTTAAAATTTTGCGGATATTTTTAACCGTAATATCTACAATGTCGGGATTTGTAAGGCACAACTGCCAATCTACATCATCACCCGCACGGCGTTCGCCGTCTATCAAAGCATAATATTCCGGGTGGTCGGCAAAATGTTCTTCGGGCGGCACCAAAACGCCGAAACTGTGAGCAAAAAGCGCATAACTTAATCCGCCGCCGAGGCTGTCGGGCATATTATTTGAAGCTCCGTTAACTCTGCACATAGTTGCAAACTTTTGCGCTCTTCCCGTAGTGGTGCAATAGTCGGTTTCGCGGCACTCAAAAACAGGCTTTTCATACTTATCTATATCACTGATTTCAAGTTTTGTCAGCGTCGGTATTTTTTCACATTCGGGAGTAAAAAATCTGCAACCTATACTTTCAAGCAAATCATATACGCCATACATCACTCCACGCTTACCGCCGGTTATGAATAAACTGTTATTTTCGGTTTTAACATAAAACGCATCTTCATTTTCGTTTAAGTGTTCTATATATATACCGTTATCGGCTTCGCCGTTATCTTTTGCCACTTCAAAATCCGCTATGGTAATTCGGCTTAAATAGAACCTGAGTTGCACTGCCGCAAACCAAAGTGAAGAATCATCATTTTCAAAATCTTTTTCGGGCACATAAATTTTTCCGAAAGGAACCATGTTTTCCGCCAAAACCATAATATCAGTCCTTTTTATTTTTCTTAATTCACTTATAACAAAAAGTTTTTGAATTGTCAACGGCAAATTGCTTGAATTTCCATTCATTATATGTTATATTGTAATTGATTAAAGTTAAAATTGAAAGGATTAGCTGTAACTATGAGTCTTGAAAATCAACTTAAAAGCCTGCTGTCACAAATAAATGATTTTAAAGCAACAGCAGATAATTCGTTACCGCAAAACACATTTTATCTTAACGAAAAAGAGATTTTGTGCTGTGAACGCGAATACGGTGTTTCGCGTTTTCCGTATGATGCAAGCGGTCTTGTTGTTTGGGCTAAAAGCAACGGACATATCGACGCTTACGAGTCGACTTTTACCATTTTCAAAGAGCTTGATTTTACGGAAGATTCTACCGTTTCTTTTGTGGGCGGTGTAAAAAATTCCGACGGCGGTTTTTTCCCCGTGGCGCTTTTTGACTGCAACCGTCAGTTGTTTGAGCCTATTAAAATAAACCGTTATGTAGTTTATTCTTTTAGATATGTATATTACATTGCCGATACGCCCGATGTTGCATTTGCGGTTCGCTTGCATGTAAGCGATGACAAGCATATACATTTTGCCTACACCGCTTTAAACAAGACCGATAAACCGCAAAACATATATATGATGTCTTGTTTTGACGCTTGGCTGTTTTACAGAAACGTAGGCGGTGTTTATGACATAATGAACCGCTTCGGTAAGGTTTATGAAAACAAAAATTTTCTTTTGCGTTCTTATGAAGACTGTATGGTGGTTGCGCGCTCATCTTTCGGTGAGGTTGCCGATAAAGAATACATAACCGCAAACAAGTCTGATGTTTTAGGCCCTGCGGGCAGACTTATCAACAATTCACCTGCTCTTAAAAAAGGTGAACTGTTAGGCGAACACACAGCCTCTAACTCTATTGATGTGCCTGTAAGCGCCGATTGCGCTCAATACACACTTTCGCCAGGTGGCAGTGTGCGCCGCGAATATGAACTTTCATACTTCCACACACTAAAAGAAGCCGAAGCCGTGCTTGATACTAAACCGAATATTGAAAAGATTGACACTGCTCTTGATGCAGATGAAGCGCTTGCAATTTCAAAGTTTGAAACAATGAAAGTTCGTTTTGCCGACTTTAAAGGCGGCATCAATCCGAATGTGCTTAATAAATTTGTTCGCAATATTCAAAAGCAGATTTCATTCTGCGCGCTTGGTAAAAACTATTTCGGACCTATGATTGGTATTCGCGATGTTATGCAACAGCTTGAAACCTCGCTTATATGGCAGCCGAAAGAAAGCCGCCGTCAGTTTGTAACCGCGCTGAATTACATTTTAGAGGACGGCAGACCGCCCCGTCAATTCTCGGTTCCCGATGATGAAAACGCTATGCCGGCGCTTGACCTTCGCAAATTTATTGACCAGGGCGTTTGGATAATATCTACACTTTATACATACCTTGCTTATACAGACGATTGGTCAATTCTTGATGAAAAATGCTCATACTATATTGTAGACGAAAATAACACAAAAGTTGTTGCAAAAAGTGAAACCGTTGATACGGTTCTTGACCATGTTGTTAAAGTAATGGACTATTTGTGCCGCAACGTCGACGGTGAAACCGGTTGTCTGCATATGCTTTACGGTGACTGGAACGATGCCCTTGACGCGCTCGGCAAAACAGAGGACGAAACAAAAGAGTTCGGCACAGGTGTCAGCGTTATGGCTTCGCTTCAGCTTTATCAAAACTGCAGCGAAATCTGTGAGATTTTAGCGCATACCGGTAAATACACCGAAAAAATCGAGCAATACAAGGCAGTCGCAAACGGACTCACAAAAGGCTTGCACAAATACGCCGTTGACACAAACGATGAAGGCGTTCGCCGCATAATTCACGGTTGGGGCGATAAAATGTCATATAAAATCGGTTCTTGGCTCGACCCCGACGGTGTAACCAGAACCAGCAGCACGGCAAACTCTTTCTGGGCAATTTCAGGTATGCTTAAAAACGACCCGTCGCTTAAAGAAACAATTATGTCGGCATACAAGGCGCTTGACTCAAAATACGGTATTATGACATTTGATAAAGCATTTTCAAAAGATATGCGCAAATATGTAGGCCGTATTTCTCAAATAACGGCAGGCACTTACGAAAACGCAGGCACCTATGTTCACGCTACTATGTTTGCGGTTATGGCGTTGTTCTCTATGGGTGAATCGCGTGAAGCGTGGCGTCAATTTGAACTCGGCACTGTGCTTTCGCATCCCGACTGCAACAAGTCGCCGTTTGCTATGCCCAACTCATATTTCAAGAGTGATGAATGGTGCATAGACGGTCAATCGTTTGCCGATTGGTATACAGGCAGCGGCACGGTATTTATTAAAAGCCTCATTAAATTCGGCTTTGGTATTTGCCCGACGCTTGACGGTCTTACCGTTCAAACCGCCGCAACAATGCCCTGCGACAACGCTACACTTGATATTATTGTTAAGGGTCATCCCATAACACTCAAATATGCAAACGAGGGTAACGGAGCTCGTAAATATACAGTAAACGGCAAAGAAATCTCGGCAGACTTTGACGAAATGATGAAAACCGGTAAATTGTTTGTTAAAACCGAAGATATTACCGATAATATGGTTATAGAAGTTATTGACTAATAATTTCTTGACAAAAATTCTTAAAAGTGATATACTCACAATATAAATTTTAACAGCTGTGATGAAGAAAAGTAACATTGCAAACGGTGTTAAGTGAGTGGCAGACAGTGCAAATGCCGCCATACGCGCTTTGTGAAGAACACTTCGGAGCCTCAAACCCAAAAGTTTAACACTCAGTAGGGGCGACGCATTCGGTCCGTTAAAGCCGACAACAGTTTTTTGCTGTGAGTGACCGTAGTTTTACGGTAATACGGGTGGCACCGCGAATAGCATTTATGCGCTGTTCGTCCCTGATTTTTCAGTGGGCGAATAGCGTTTTTTATTTTAAAAATATTCTTTACGGAGTTGATTTTATGAAACACATCGACATTATCGACATTATGCAGGGTGATTATGTTGACCGCGATGTTACGGTGTGCGGTTGGGTTCGCACATCACGCGATTCTAAAAATATGGCCTTTTTAGAATTGAATGACGGAACAACGCTTAAACACCTGCAAATAGTTATTGACAAAAGCGTAATGAGCGACATTTCGGAGTATATGAAGCTCGGAACATCGCTTAAAGTAGAAGGCAAAGTTGTAAAATCTGTCGTAGCCGAAAACTCGGTTGAAATAAACGCCGAAAAAATTACCGTTTTGGGTGTTTGCCCGCCCGAATATCCGCTTCAGAAAAAGCGTCACACACTTGAATATTTGCGCACTATACCTGCGCTTCGTGTGCGCACAAACACTTTTAACGCCGTATTCCGTGTGCGCTCGGTAATTTCGGCTTGTATACACGAATTTTTTCAGGGCAGACATTACACATACATTCACACCCCTCTCATAACCGCAAGCGACTGCGAGGGCGCGGGTGAAATGTTTAAGGTTACCACCCTGCCGTTTGACCACGGCTTTAAAACCGAAGAAGAAGCCGATGCCGCAGATTTTTTCGGCAGACGCGCGGCGCTTTCGGTTTCGGGTCAGCTTGAGGGCGAGGTTGCCGCAATGGCGCTTGGCAAGATTTATACATTCGGTCCGTCTTTCCGCGCAGAAAAGAGCAACACACCGCGCCATGTGGCAGAATTTTGGCATGTTGAGCCCGAAGTTGCCTTTGCAGAACTGCCCGATATTATTGAGATTGCCGAAGCTTTGATAAAGCATATAATAAATACGGTTCTTACAAAATGCCCCGAAGAACTCAAGTTTTTTGACGCGCATTTTGAAAAGGGACTTATTGAAAAACTGCAAAGCGTTGTAAGCCACGATTTTGCCGTTATGACCTATACCGAAGCCATTGATGCGCTCAAGAACAGCGGTAAAGATTTTCAGTATCCGGTAGAGTGGGGTTGCGACCTTATGACCGAACACGAGCGCTATATAGCCGAAGAGGTTTGCAAACGCCCGGTATTTTTAACCAACTACCCAAAAGAGATTAAATCTTTTTATATGAAACAAAACGCCGACGGCAAAACCGTTGCCGCAACCGACCTTTTGGTGCCGGGTGTAGGCGAAATTATCGGTTGCAGTGAGCGTGAAGCCGACCTTGATAAACTGCTTGACGCTATGAACGCAAGAGGTATGAATATCGACGATTACGCCGACTATTTATCACTGCGCAAATTCGGCTCTGTTCCGCACAGCGGTTTCGGTTTGGGACTTGAAAGAATTATTATGTATGTAACCGGCGTGCAAAACATTCGCGATGTTATACTTTATCCCCGCACGGTAGGAAATATTTCTTAATTCGGAGGCTTTTTTATGCAAGAATACAAATCAAAACTTACAGTTCTTGAGACACAAAAGGCAATACGCGAAACAAGACACAGATTTGAAGAAAACTTGTGTGACGCACTTAATTTAAGCCGTGTATCAGCGCCGCTTTTTGTTAAGAAAAACAGCGGTATAAACGATGACCTCAACGGTGTTGAGCGCCCCGTTTCGTTTGATATTTTACAGTCGGGCGAGGTTGTAGAGGTTGTTCACTCACTCGCAAAATGGAAGCGTATGGCTTTAGCTAAATACGGCTTTAAAATGCACACCGGTCTTTACACCGATATGAACGCTATCCGCCGTGATGAAATTTGCGATAATGTTCACTCGCTTTATGTTGACCAATGGGATTGGGAAAAGGTTATAAACGAAAGTGACCGAACCGTAGAATTTTTAAAGAATACCGTAAAACGCATATACGGCGCAGTAGTTATGACCGCCGATTATGTTGAGCGCAATTACCCCTGCCTTGACAACTATCTTCCGCGCGAAGTTAAGTTTATAACAACGCAAGAGCTTTTAGATAAATACCCGACACTTAACGCAAAAGAACGCGAAACCGCTATAGCAAAAGAATACGGCGCCGTGTTCATAATGCAAATCGGCGGTAAACTGTCAAACGGCGAAAAGCACGACGGCAGAGCCCCCGACTATGACGATTGGGCATTAAACGGTGATTTAATAGTATACAACCGTGTGCTTGATTCTGCACTTGAACTTTCAAGTATGGGTATACGCGTAGATAAGGTTTCTCTTTTAAAACAGCTTGAAGCCGAAAACGCGCTTGACCGTTTGGAACTGCCGTTCCATAAAGCACTTGTAAACGGTGAACTTCCGTTTACTATAGGCGGCGGCATAGGTCAGTCAAGACTTTGTATGCAGCTTTTGCAAAAAGCACACATAGGCGAAGTTCACGCTTCGGTTTGGCCCGAAGAAGAAATTCAAAAATGCAAAGACGCAAACATTGAATTGTTGTAATTTTAAAAGCGGTTGGTATTATGCCAACCGCTTTTATTTTACTTTAATATCTCATTAGACATTTGTTCGGCGTATTGTGACACGGCATCAAAATCCATAGCATTTATATAGTAACTTTCAAGCGTGTCATGTTCGGCTTTTGCAAGTGCCAATGTTTTTGACGCGCCCGCCAACAGTTCTCGCGCAACACGGCGGTTAAACAACATTCTGCCGCGCAGGCGGTGCATAAGTTCAACATCGGCAAAACGGCGCGCGTGAATACGCCTTTGCGAACTTGAAAATTTTATATATTCATTTTCGGTTACAAACGCAAGCGACAGTTCTGGAACAAGTATATGGTCGATAAGCTTTGACGGCAAAAACGGATTTTTAAGCGTTATAATCTCGTAACCGCGCTCAAGGGCTGTTTTTCTCACCGAATTCATAACCGCATTTGCGGCGGCGCCGTATTTATCGTCAATTATAATAATGTTTTTATAAAAATTTTCTACCGTATCGGCATACGCCTCGATGCCCTGCGGTGAAATTCCGCCTATAAACCTAACCCACTCATACGGCTTAAAGTTTTTCTTTTTAACAAAAAGTTTTTGGGCAATTCTTTTGCCGAACTGCTCGGCTGAATTCAAATCGGTGTAAGAACTTGAAAGTTTAAGATTATCGCATATAAGCTCACCTGCCGCCTGAATATAACCCGACGCGGTTTTATGCAGTTTTTGATTTTTGTTTGTTGAAGAAATTATTTCACTTGCGTTTTTGCGCATATCTTCGCCGCGCCAAAACTCACCTAAATTTACAATTTCTTCGCAAGCGCCGGGATAAATCGGCTCAACAACATGCGGTGCGGTGCCGTCTAATATAACGGTTTTTTTATCCTTTATAATTACTCCGTCAAGCGATTGCGGGTCTGAAGAGCAAACGCACAGTTCTGCCTCTAAACCGGAGTTTACGGCTTTTTCGGCAATCTTTTTCATAAAAGTGGATTTGCCCGTGCCCGGTCCGCCCTTTATTATAAGCGCTCGCCAGCCGTCTGCGCGGTTAAAACTTTCACCGAAATATGACACAAAGCCTTCGCAGGAATTTGCACCCAATAAGTATTTAGGATACCCGATTTTCACAAAAAAGCCCCCTGTTTTAAAACTTTTTAATTTTATAACATACTATTCTGCTTTTAAAAGTTTTGACACTCACGATTTTTTGTGTTAGAATATGTAACGCGAGTCGGTTACACGGTTGCGCATTTTATATGTGAGGAAAGTCCGAGCCCCACAGGGCAGAATAGCAGCTAACGGCTGCCGAGGGTGACCTTAGGGAAAGTGCAACAGAGATATACCGCCGATTTTATCGGTAAGGGTGGAAAGGCGAGGTAAGAGCTCACCTGCCGAATGGAGACATTTCGGCACTGTAAACCCTATTCGGAGCAACGCTGACTGTGGCTATACATTTGCCCGATGTGCCACGAAAAGCGGCTTGAGCACATAGGCGACTATGTGTCGAGATAGATAACCGTGCAAGACAGAACTCGGCTTACAGACCGACTCGCGTTATAAGGTTTAATTCACAAATAACTGCCCATGATAAATCACGGGCAGTCTTTTTAGTCTTTGTCTACTGTTTTTCGGTTTACAGTTTTTGGCAATCCCTGCGCTATTTTGGGGAAATCGTTATCACTGTCGCTTGTAGGCTGTATTTCATAAGTTCCGTATTTGTTTATAAGTTCGTAAACTGTTTCGGGTTGTGAGGCAACATCTTGCGCGGATACAGAAGTATTCGTATTTCTTTTGTCTTTTTTGTTTTTCATAACATCACCTATATAATTTTATCCTCAAAAAGTCGCTTTATACCCTTTGACATATATATTCGTATGTGATATAATCGTAAACAAAGATTTATTATTTTCCTTGGAGGAACAAAAATGCTGGATATTAAATTTATTTGCGAAAATCCGGAAAAAGTTAAAGAGAACATCAAGAAAAAATTTGAAGACTCTAAACTTCCGCTTGTGGACGAGGTTATTGCCCTTTATAACGAAAAGAAGGACGCAAACCAACGCGCAAACGAACTTCGCGCAAACCGCAACAAGATAAGCAAGCAAATCGGTATGCTTATGGCGCAGGGCAAGCGTGACGAAGCCGAAGATATTAAAAAGCTTGTAACCGAACAGGCAGAAGAGCTTAAAGCGCTTGAAGAAAAAGAAGCCGAGCTTGAAGTGCGTGTTCGTGAAATTCAAATGAAGATACCTAACATTGTAGATGAAAGCGTGCCGGTAGGCCGTGATGACAGCGAAAATGTTGAGGTTGAGCAGTTTGGCGAGCAAACACAGCTTGATTTTGAAATTCCGTATCACACCGATATTATGGCGCTCTTTAACGGTATCGATAAAGAGGCGGCAGGTCGTGTTGCGGGCGAAGGTTTTTATTACCTTATGGGCGATATCGCTCGTCTACATTCAGCCGTTACCGCTTATGCGCGCGACTTTATGATTGACAAAGGCTTTACATACTGTATTCCGCCATTTATGATTAGAAGCAATGTTGTATCAGGCGTTATGAGTTTTGAAGAAATGGACGCCATGATGTATAAAATCGAGGGTGAAGACCTTTATTTGATAGGCACTTCGGAGCACTCTATGATAGGCAAATTCATAGACACCATAACCCCCGAAGAGCAGTTGCCGCTTACCCTTACAAGCTATTCGCCCTGCTTCAGAAAAGAAAAGGGTGCGCACGGTATTGAAGAACGCGGTATTTACAGAATACATCAGTTTGAAAAGCAAGAAATGATTGTTGTATGCCGTCCCGAAGAAAGCA
This sequence comes from Acutalibacteraceae bacterium, assembly GCA_036308405.1. Taxonomy (GTDB): domain Bacteria; phylum Bacillota; class Clostridia; order Oscillospirales; family Acutalibacteraceae; genus UBA737. Next base: position 21,015 of record JAXJVR010000051.1, on the reverse strand, counting down.
TGGAATGGTTTAATAAAATGTGGAGCTATTCTGTAGAGCTGTTTCGCAGTATGGATATACCCGTTCGCACACTTGAGTGCTGCACCGGTGACCTTGCCGATTTAAAGGTTAAATCTTATGATGTTGAAGCATGGAGCCCGAAACAGCAAAAATATTTTGAAGTTTGCTCATGCTCTAATTTGGGCGACGCGCAGGCTCGCCGTTTGGGTATTCGCGTAAAGGGTGCCGACGGCAAAAAGTATCTTGCGCACACACTTAACAACACGGTTGTAGCCCCGCCCCGTATGCTTATAGCATTCCTTGAAAACAACCTTCAGTTTGACGGAGAGTATTACAGTATTAAAATTCCTGCGGCTTTGCAACCCTATATGGGCGGAAAAACCGTTATTAAAGCAATAAACAAATATAACGGATAAGTTTTAATCGACAGGTGATTTTTATGGAAGAATACAATCCCAAACATTCTGAAAATCAAACTTCGCTAAAAAAAGATGAAACAAAAAAGATTGTATATTATGTAATTATGGCGATTGCGGCTGCCTTAATGCTCGGAGCAATAGTTGTGCTTTGCATTCATTATTTCGGCGGCAAAGAAGATTTCGGCGCTTATAAAAACACATCTTCTACCGTTTCTGCGGCATTGCCTGCAAACCCCATTGATTTTGATGCGGTCCGCGTTGAAAATCCCGATGTTTGCGCTTGGATTCAAATTCCGGGAATTGAAGTTATAGATTACCCAATTATGCAAAGCGATGCCGAAACAGATGATAATTTTTATCTTGACCACGATATAAACAAAGCCGAAAAACGCGCAGGTTCGATTTATATTCAAAAAGTCAACAGAAGCGATTTCAGCGACCCTAATACGCTTATATACGGTCACAATATGCTTAACGGCACAATGTTCGGTCAACTTAAAAAGTTTAGGGGCAAAGATTTCTTTAATGAAAACAGAGAAATCTATATCTATACACCCGGACATATCAAAAAATATGAAATTGTTTCGGCGTTTGTTTACGATGACCGCCACATCATAAACTCTTTCAATTTTAATATTGAAACTTCAAGAATGCAATTTTTTGATGAATGTTTAAATCCGTCATCGCTCACAAAGCAGGTTTTAGAAGGCGCAACGCTTGATAAAGATGACAAAATCATCACATTAAGCACCTGCACTTCAAATGAAAGCGAGCGCTATCTTGTAGTGGGCAAGCTTGTAAGTGATACAATAACACGATAAAAAAACGAAACCTCAATGAAAATCATTGAGGTTTTGTCATTTTTATATTACGCCTTTGACAAATATTTCAATTCCTATAATTATAAGTATAATTCCGCCGAAAATCTGGGCTTTGTTTGAAAGAACCGTGCCGAATTTTTTGCCTATGAGCAAGCCGAACATACAAATAATAAATGTTACAACCGCTATTATGAGCGCTGCCGCCAAAACCATTTTTAAATCATATTCGGCAATGACAAAGCCTTCGGATAAAGCGTCTATGGAAGTTGCTATTCCCTGCAAAACAAGCGCTCCGAAACCTACGCCGACGGGTTCATCGGTCTCCTCTTTTTTTATACCGTCGATAAGCATTTTGCCGCCTATAAACAAAAGCAGTAACAGCGCAATCCACGGAATAAATTTTTCAAAAGCGGTAAAATATTTTACTATGGTGTGGACGCAAATCCAGCCGAGCATAGGCATTGCAAACTGAAAAAACGCAAAGGTTGCGGCTATAATGCTCATTTTGCCTTTTTTCATCTTGGGTTCGTTAAGTCCGTTTGCCATCGAGACCGAAAAGGCGTCCATAGCAAGCGCTATACCCATCATAATACTTGTTAAAACAAAAGAAAAGTTAAAATTCATTTTAATACCTCCGAAGATAAAAACAGCCCCAAGCAAAGCTATGCTTGGGGTCTTTAATATATTCCGTCAGGGCAGACTCCATGTATGGCTTTATAGCTTACATGAGTCTCGCAATTTAAAACAAGCCAGACCGCAAGGTCAGTATGTTGACTTGTTACGCAAAGCGCTTGCTACTCCCTCATAAAAAATTAACGCTGTAATTCTATCATACAGAACAAAAAATGTCAATACTTGAAAAATTTTACATCAAGAATTTTTATTAAGTTCCTTAATATCATAAGGTGTTGTTTGGTATACAAAATAATTAAGCCAGTTGCTGTAAAGCAAATTTGCATGTGAACGCCATGTGACAACCGGTTCGTTTTGCGGATTGTCATCGGGAAAATAATTTTCGGGAATTTTTATATCTATTCCGGCATTTATATCGCGCAGATACTCATTTTTCAAAGTGTCGGCGTCATATTCGCTGTGACCGGTTATAAATATTTGTTTACCGCCCGCTGTTGCCATGGCATAAATACCGCAACGCTCGCTTGAAGCAAGAATTTTAAGTTCGCTAACAGCTTTTACATCTTCGGTTTTTATGGTTGTGTGGCGTGATTGCGGAACCATAAAAACATCGTCAAAACCGCGAAACAGTATAGATTTTTTATAATCGACCTTATGCTCGAATATGCCGAAAAGTTTTTCCGGCAGGGGATATTTGTTTATGCCGTAGTGGTAATAAAGCCCTGCCTGCGCGCCCCAACATATATGAAAAGTGCTGTGAACATGGGTTTTGGTCCACTCCATTATCTCACAAAGTTCTTCCCAATATTCAACCTCTTCAAAAGGCAGATGCTCAACAGGCGCGCCGGTTATAATCATACCGTCAAAATATTCGTTTTTAATATCGTCAAAAGTCTTATAAAAAGCAAACAAATGCTCGGCAGAAGTATTTTTTGAAATATGGCTTTTGGTGTGTATAAATTCAAAATCAACCTGAAGCGGTGAATTGCCGAGAAGACGCGATAACTGCGTTTCGGTTTCGATTTTTTTTGGCATAAGGTTAAGCAACAAAATTTTAAGCGGACGAATATCCTGCGTAATGGCGCGCGTTTCGGTCATTACAAAAATGTTTTCATCATTTAATGTTTTAACCGCAGGCAAATCGTTAGGTATTTTAATAGGCATTGTTTCGCCTTCCTTACTGCATTATTATAAAAAGATTAAATATTGTCAAGCGCCTGCTTAATATCGGCAATTAAATCTTCGGCATTTTCAATTCCGCATGAAAAACGCACAAGGTCAGCCGGAACGCCTGCCGCCGCAAGTTCTTCGTCGTTCATTTGGCGGTGTGTTGCGCTTGCGGGATGCAAACAGCAGGTGCGCGCATCGGCAACATGGGTTTCAATAGCGGCAAGTTTTAAGTTTTTCATAAAGCTTTCTGCCGCTTTTCTGCCGCCCTTAATGCCAAAGCTTACTACGCCGCAGGTGCCGTCAGGCATATACTTTTGCGCCAAATCATAATATTTGTCGCCCTCAAGTCCGGGATATATAACCCAATTTATGCGGTCATCGTTTTTAAGAAATTTTGCGACAGCCAAACCGTTTTCACAATGCTTGCGCACACGAAGATGTAAGCTTTCGAGTCCTAAATTTAAAATGAAAGCGTTTTGAGGTGACTGAATAGAGCCAAAGTCACGCATAAGCTGTGCAGTTGCTTTGGTAATATAAGCGCCCTCTATGCCGAAACGCTCGGTATAAGTTACACCGTGATAGCTGTCATCGGGTGTGCAAAGACCGGGGTATTTATCGGGGTATTTTGTCCAATCAAATTTACCGCTGTCTACAATACAACCACCGACTCCGGCGCCGTGACCGTCCATATATTTGGTGGTTGAATGTGTAACAATATCTGCGCCCCATTCAAACGGACGGCAGTTAATCGGGGTTGCAAAAGTGTTGTCTATGATAAGCGGAACACCGTGAGCGTGAGCCGCATTTGCAAAGCGTTCAATATCGAGCACGGTAAGAGCCGGATTTGCAATGGTTTCACCGAAAACAGCCTTTGTGTTGGGGCGGAACGCCGCCTCAAGCTCTTCATCCGAGCAATCGGGTGATACAAATGTAAAATCTATGCCCATACGCTTCATTGTAACGGCAAAAAGATTGTATGTTCCGCCGTATATTGTAGAACTTGAAACGATATGGTCACCGCAAGATGCTATGTTAAATACGGCATAAAACGAAGCTGCCTGACCGCTTGATGTAAGCATAGCGGCAGTTCCGCCCTCCATCTCGCAAATTTTAGCGGCTACGCTGTCGTTTGTCGGGTTTTGAAGTCTGGTATAAAAATAACCCGATTCTTCCAAATCAAAAAGTTTGCCCATTTGTTCGCTTGTTGAATATTTAAAGGTAGTGCTTTGAATTATCGGTATCTGACGCGGTTGACCGTTTTCGGGGGTATAACCGCCCTGAACACATTTGGTTTCTATATTGTAATTGCTCATTTTTACTGCTCCTTCTTAATATATTATTCACCCAAAGCCTGTTTTAAAGCTTCGGTTTTGTCGGTTTTCTCCCAAGTGAAGTCGGCGTCCTCACGGCCTAAATGACCGTAGTTTGTAGTCTTTCTGTAAATAGGACGGCGCAAATCAAGTTTATCTATAATTGCGGCGGGGCGCAGGTCAAACACCTTTTGCACAGCGTCGGCAATTACGGTGTCGGAATATTTTCCCGTGCCGTAAGTATCAATCATAACCGAAACGGGCTTTGCAACGCCTATTGCATAAGCAAGCTGAACTTCACACTTGCTTGCAATGCCTGAAGCCACAATGTTTTTGGCAACATAACGCGCAGCATAAGCGGCACTGCGGTCAACTTTTGTGGGGTCTTTGCCCGAAAAAGCGCCTCCGCCGTGGCGAGCCACACCGCCGTAGGTATCTACAATAATCTTTCTGCCGGTAAGACCGGTATCACCCTGCGGACCGCCGATAACAAAACGGCCTGTCGGATTTATGTAAATTTTTGTGTTTTGGTCAATAAGATTTGACGGAACAACGGGTTTTATAACCTTTTCTAAAATATCGGCGCGCAAAATTTCAAGGTCGATATCTGCGCTGTGCTGTGTTGATACAACAACCGCATCAATGCGAAGCGGTTTTCCATTGTCATCATATTCAACAGTTACCTGCGTTTTGCCGTCGGGTCTTAAATAAGAAAGTTCACCCGATTTGCGAACGTTTGTAAGTTTATACGACAGTTTATGCGCCAAAGAAATGCTTATAGGCATAAGTTCGGGCGTTTCATCGCAAGCATAGCCGAACATCATACCCTGGTCGCCCGCACCGTGAAGATTATATTTGTCTTCTTCACCGTTTTTAAATTCGAGCGAATTGTCAACACCCAAAGCAATGTCGGGTGACTGATGGTCTAAATTTATAACAACCTTGCAGGTTTTGCCGTCAAAGCAGGCATCGGCGCTGTCATAACCTATATCGCAGATAACTTCGCGAACAACCGATTCAATGTCAACTTTTGCGGTGGTTGTAATTTCACCCATTACATTAACTATATCGGTAGTGCAAAATGTTTCGCAAGCCACGCGTGAATTTTTGTCTTGAGCGAGCATTGCGTCAAGTATCGCGTCTGAAATTTGGTCGCACACTTTGTCGGGGTGACCTTCGGTTACCGATTCAGAAGTAAACAATTTTTTATACATCACATATTCCTCCGTAAAAAATTTAAGCCGCTTACCAAAAGATAAACGGCTTTAGAAAAATCTTATCTTTCGGATAATCCGCAGGATTTGGCACCTTGAAAAAATCAGGTTGCCGGACTTCACAGGGCCTGTCCCCTCCGTCACTCTTGATAAGGACTATTTATTAAATTCTTTGAGATATTTTACTACCTTAATATCAATTTGTCAACCCATAATTTTAAATTCACCGTGAAGTATAAATAAAATTATCAAAATTGCAATTATAAGCAGTATCAACGCCCCTATTGCAATGGGTATAAATTTTTTAATATCGGTTTTATGATAAGTTCCGCCTGCAAGCCCTGCCTTTTTAAGCGCCGTAGTTATCGGTTTGTAAATTATCATCGTAATTGCCGCGTTTACAACACCTTTTACAATATTAAACGGCAAAAGCAAGGTTGGTATCATGGCGGCTACCTCACTGCGCGCAACACCCATATAAAACGGCGTTATAAATATGTTTGCGACAAGCATAACCGCCGTCATTGAAAACACCGCGGTGATACTGCCTATCACAGCGCCCATAAGGGTGCGGCGGTATTTATAGATTATTCCGCAACTAAAGGTAAACACCGCGCTTGACAGCGCGTTCATAATAAGACCGTAAACACCGGTATCGCTGACAGATAAAAATTCAAGCACCGCCACCAAAACAGAAGAGATTACTGCGTAAGCAGGACCGTATAAAAATGCTATTACGGTAAGTATTGCATCTTTAAAATCAAATGTTAAAAACCCTATTTTAAACTTAAACACAAACATACATATATATGCCAATGCGCAAAGCATTGCCGTGACGGAAAGTTTTTTAATGTTTTGTTTTTTCATAAAAATACTCCTTTTATATTTAGTATTTGAGATTCCTCGTGACGCAGTCACTCGGAATGACATTTTTTAGTCTATACTTTAGTATTGTCATTCAGAGCGAAGCGAAGAATCTCAAAAAAAGATATTAAAAATAAAGAAAAATTATTAAGAGTTACTCCATAATACTTTCTGTTAAATCATTCCATTCGGGATTAAAATTATTTATAAGTATATTCTTTTTTTCTCTGGACCATCCTTTTATTTGCTTTTCTCTCGCAATTGCCGAACGAACATCTGTTGTATATTCAAAATAAACAAGTTTATGAACATTATATTTTTTGGTAAAGCCTTCGACTAAACAATGCTGATGTTCATATAAGCGTCTTTGCAAATTATTTGTAACTCCTGTATACAAAACTTTATTGCTTTTGTTTGTCAACATATATACATAATACATTATAATTCCTTTCTTTTTGAGATTCCTCGTGACACAGTCACTCGGAATGACATTTTTTAGTCTATACTTTAGTATTGTCATTCAGAGCGAAGCGAAGAATCTCAAAGAACTGCATTGCAAATAAAATACGCCCCCACAAAAGTGGGGGCGAAAAATTTTAAATGTTTTAAATGCTAAACAATATAAAAACTTATCTTCTATCATCCGGACTATACCGTCGGCTTTGGAATTGCACCAAATCAACCTAAAAAGGCTCGCAGGCTATACTGCCGGTGGGGAATTGCACCCCGCCCCGAAGAATATTTATTTTTGTATATTCTATAACATAAGTATGCCGTTGTCAATAGCAAATATCAGTATTATTATTTGAATTTGTAGGTTTACAATAGAAGTGTTACAAAAGCGAATAAAAAATAAGTGACGAATGGAAAATCCTGTGTTACAGTTAAGTTGCGAACCAAAAAAGAACAGGAGGATCAACCATTCGTCATGAAAACTGTAACACAAACAATGCAGTATCGTCAAGCCTTAATTAAGTATTCTTTAAAATATGGGGTAACAAAGGCTGCAATAAGATACAAAACAAACCGTCAATATGTTTACCGTTGGCAAAAAAGATACGATGGAACCCTACAATCGTTAGCAGATAAATCACACCGACCGCATCATCACCCCAACGAGCATACAGCAGAAGAATTAAAACTTATAGCAGATATGCGAAAGCGCAATATGAATGCAGGATTAGTAGTGTTTTGGGTGAAACTTCGTCAGAGAGGATATACACGCTCTGTAACAGGTTTATACCGTGTTTTGCGTAAACAAGGACAAATGGCGGTTAAACCGCCAAACCCAAAGTACATTCCAAAGCCTTACGAAAAGATGCAATATCCCGGTCAAAGAATACAAATAGATGTTAAGTTTGTGCCTGAAGCGTGTATAGTGGGAGATGCTAAAGGACAAAAATTTTACCAATATACTGCCATTGACGAATACTCCAGATTTCGCTATTTAGAAGCATTTGAGGAGCATAGCACATATTCATCAACAGAGTTCTTAAAGCATTTAATAGAGAAATTTCCGTTTAAAATAGAGTGTGTTCAAACAGATAACGGTATGGAATTTACAAAACGATTAGGTAACACTCAAAAGCCGACACCCACACTGTTCGAGCGTACGCTCGAACAGTGTGGCATAAGGCACAAGCTCATTGCACCTTACACTCCAAGACATAACGGCAAAGTAGAGCGTTCTCACCGAAAAGATAATGAATACTTTTATGCTACACACATTTTTTATTCATTTGAAGATTTTAAAAAGCAGCTTTCTGTTCACAACAGAAAATACAATAACTTTCCTATGCGTCCTCTCAATTGGAAATCTCCTGCCGATTATATTAAGGCTTTTTCCTCTAACGGCGAAGTTTTCTAATTTTGTAACACATCATTGACAAACCTACAAAATATCAGTATTATTATTTGAATTATAATAATTGCGGGCAAACCTATCATAAAGCGTTTGTGCTTTGTTTTGTGATGAATTATCCGCATTGTAAGATACATTCCCAAAGCACCGCCTAAAGCGCTTAAAGCAAAAAGCGTTTTTTCGCTTATGCGCCAACCGCCCTTTATAGCCTTGATTTTATCGGCCGCGCAAACAATAACCGATATAACATTTATAAAAATTAAATATACAAGCAAAATTTTCAAAAAATCACCTATATTATTTTAATTCATTTATACGGCTTTTTCAATCTGTTTTTTTAATTTGCCTATAATTCGCTTTTCGAGCCTTGATATATATGACTGCGAAATGCCGAGCGCGTCGGCAACCTGCTTTTGTGTGTATTCGGGGTATCCGTTCATACCGAAGCGCATTTCCATAATCTGCCGTTCTCTCGGCGGAAGGCCGTTTACAAAACCTTTTAGCTGGTGGCGCTCGTCTTCTTGCTCTAACCCCCTGCCGACCTCATCACCGTCACTGCCCAAGACATCCGAAAGCAACAGTTCGTTACCGTCCCAATCGGTATTAAGCGGTTCGTCAATAGATATTTCATTGCGGCGTGAAGATACCTTTCTTAAGTGCATTAAAATCTCATTTTCAATGCACCTTGACGCGTATGTAGCAAGCTTTATATTTCGCTCGGGGCAAAATGTATTTACCGCTTTAATAAGACCGATAGTTCCTATTGAAATCAAATCTTCAATACCCGTAGGCGCTGTATCAAATTTGCGCGCTATATACACCACAAGCCGCAGATTATGCACTATCAGTTCATTTTTTGATTGCTCGTCACCTTTTAAAAGCAATTCGGACTCCCTTTCGGCAGAAAGCGGCGGTGGCAGGGTTTCAGGTCCGTTGATGTAATAAACCGCACGCGCAGAAAAAAGTTTTATAAAAATTTTTTGTAACAGATTTTTTATTTTCATAATATTGCCCCACAATCAGTTAAATATTTCGGGATTAACAATTACCTGACAATCTTTAAGCCCTTCGCGAGATACGGCAAGCACCGGATTTTTAAACTCGAATTTTCGGTTGTTATACATAACCTCGGCGTTTTCTATGCGGTATCCGTCAAGAATTTGAGCGCCCGTAACGGTAGCGCACGGTATAGCGCGGTATCTTGTCTCATACGGAGAGCCGTCAAGCAGAATATCTACTATACTCTTTTCGGTTATAAATATTTGCGACATACCGAAACAGTCTTTAAGCGAATTGCCCGTGTCGGCAATTCCGTCAAGGTTTAAAACTTTATTGTTGCAATAAAACTTTACTTTGCATTTTATATGTTCGGGAAAACTTTTTTGAAGTATTCGCTTTAAGGCAACCGTGATAAAATACCCCAAAACCGAAAAAAGTATTAAAAACAGCGGCGATATATTAAAATAAACAACAGAATTGTTTATAACCATACCGTTCGGTTTAAAAAGATACCACACCGCAATCATAGCGCCGCTGTATGCAAAGTTTACAGCAAACAAGGCTGCGGCGCACCTGAAAAAATCTTTAATACTTTGAACTTTAAAAGCGGTAAGGCACAACGCACAGCACATCAAAACGCGAACTGCCGTTTCTGTAAAAAAATTTGTTTGCGGTAAAAATATGTAAAGCGAAAAAATTCCGCCCAAGGCGGATGAAAGCAGTAACCGCCGAAGTTTTGTTCTTTTATGTAAAAGCGACGAGGTAAGAAGCAGTAAAAAATAATCAACCGTAAAATTAACAAGTATAAGTATATCAGCATAAACGGTCACGCTATCACCTCACCGATATAATTATATAACTAATAATATGAAAACCGTGTCACAACAAATGCGTAAAAAAGAGCAAAAAAATAAAAAAGATGTCGTCTTGATAATAACGACATCTTTTTTGCTTTTTAGTTATATTTTTTTAACAAACATAGCCCTTATAGCGTTAAGCACGGCTAAAACAGATACGCCTACATCGGCAAAAACGGCAAGCCACATATTCGCCACGCCTAATGCAACCAACACAAGCGCCAAAATTTTAACGGATATTGCAAAAATTATATTTTGATTTACAATGCCCATACATTTTTTTGAAATTTTAATTGCTTTTGAAATTTTTACGGGGTCATCATCCATAAGCACAATATCAGCAGCTTCAATAGCCGCATCCGAACCGATACCGCCCATTGCTATGCCTATATCGGCTCGCGACAAAACGGGCGCGTCGTTTATGCCGTCGCCCGCAAATGCAAGTTTGCCTTTACGGTTTTCATCTTCAAGCAATTTTTCAACCATATCAACCTTATCGCCCGGCAAAAGACTGCTGTAAAAAGAGTCGATACCCACAGCCGAAGCAACCTGACGCGCCGTAGAGTCGGAGTCGCCCGTAAGCATAACTGTGTTTTTAACACCTATGTCTTTAAGTTTTGATATTGCCGTCTGCGCCGTCGGTTTAATAATATCCGAAATAACAATATGCCCTTCGTAATTGTTGTTTATAGCTATATGAATAACCGTTCCGGGTTTGTGACATTCAATATAATCAATATTAAACTTTTTCATAAGCTTATCGTTGCCTACAGCCACTTTTTCACCGTCAACCACAGCGGTGACGCCGTTTCCGCTTATTTCTTCAATACAGCTTACACGGCTTAAATCTAAATCTTTGCCGTAGGCTCTGCGCAAACTTTTGCTTATAGGGTGCAAAGACGCGCTCTCGGCAAGGGCGGCATATTCTAAAAGCTTTTCCTCGCTCTTTTTGTTATGGTGAACCGCCGTCACTTCAAACACACCCTTTGTAAGCGTGCCTGTCTTGTCAAAAACAACGCAATCGGTTTTTGACAAAGCTTCAAGATAATTTGAGCCTTTTACAAGTATGCCCTCTTTTGCGGCTCCGCCGATACCTGCAAAAAAAGTAAGGGGAACGCTTACCACCAACGCGCAGGGGCAGCTTGCAACCAAAAATGAAAGCGCGCGGTAAACCCAAACCGATATGTTTGCCTCCCCACCGAGCAGGACGCCGCTTATAAACGGCGGAAGAAAGGCTAAAACCAAAGCGCTTATACATACGGCGGGGGTATAAATTTTTGCAAATTTAGTAATAAAGTTTTCTGATTTTGATTTACGCGAGCTTGCGTTTTCAACCAAATCCAAGATTTTTGAAACGGTTGAGTCGGCAAAGTTTTTAGTTGTTTTTATTTTTAAAACGCCCGACATATTTATACAACCGCTGATTACCTCGTCGCTAGCCTTTACGGCGCTCGGCACACTTTCGCCGGTAAGTGCCGAGGTGTTAAGTTCGGACACACCCTCAACTACAATGCCGTCTATTGCTATTTTTTCGCCCGGACGAACAACAATAATGTCGCCTATATTTATTTCTTCGGGGTCTGCTTGCACAAGCTTGCCGTCCACATAAATATTGGCATAATCGGGGCGAATATCCATAAGCTCGCTTATGTTTTTACGGCTTTTTTGGGTAGCATAGCTTTGAAAAAATTCACCGATTTGATAAAACAGCATAACGGCAACCGCTTCCATATAATCACCGCTTTTTAAAACGCCGATTATCATAGCACCGATAGTAGCTACCGACATCAAAAAGTTTTCGTCAAGCACCTGCCCGTTTATAATACCCTTTGCCGCTTTGATAAGAACATCATACCCTATTATAAGATACGGCACAAGATACATAAAAAACTTTACAGTTCTGTAAGCGGGTATAAAATGTAAAATTATCATAAGCAAAGCCGAGGTTATAATTCGGCAAAGCATCTTTTTTTGCTTTTTGCTCATTTTATAACCACGTCGCTATCAATCTTTTTGCAAGCTTTGCATATTTGTTTAAAAACGGTTTCAATATCGGCGTCATCGGCAAAATCTACCGTGAGTTTTTGCGCCATAAAACTGATTACGGCATCGTTTACACCGTCAACTTTTTTGACAGCGTCTTCCATTTTTGCGGCGCAGTTTGCGCAGTCAACCTCTATTTTATATGCTTTTTTCATCTTAATCTCTCCTTATTGACTTAAAGTGCCAAATAATGTATAATAAATTCGTTATCGAACACTTTGTTTGATTTTATTATACGGTATTTCACCCGTAAAACAACAATCAAAAAACTTTGTGTGTAAGATAACGAACAAAAACACTGATTTGTTCGGGAGGTTTTTTAAAACTATGGACAGAAGACAGCTTAAAACCAGAAAAGCAATATTTAAAGCGTTTTGCCAACTGCTTGAAACCAAGCGGTATGAGCACATAACCGTGCAGGATATTATTGACAAAGCCGATGTGGGCAGAAGCACATTTTATTCGCATTTTGAAACAAAAGATTTACTGCTTGACGCGCTTTGCGGAGAGTTGTTCTATCATATTTTTGAAAACGACCCCTGCCCTTACGTAGGCAAAGACCACGATTTAGAAGGCAAGCTTGCGCATACGCTGTGGCATATCCGCGAAAACAAAACCGACCTTTCACGGCTTTTGCTTTCAGACAGCGGCGAACTGTTTATGCGGTATTTTAAAGAACATTTATATACTATGTTTGAGCAAAATATAACGGCTTCAAAAACCGATGTTCCCAAAGATTTTTTGCTTAATCACCTGGTGGGCAGTTTTGCCGAAACGGTAAAGTGGTGGCTTAAAGAGGATATGAAAACTCCGCCAGAAACCACGGCAAAGTATTTTTTGACGCTTACTAATATATAAAAACAAAATAATGTTGACAATATTTTTTTTTGATATTATGAATACAGAAAGGGAGTGTTTTATATATGAAAAAATCAAAGAAAGTATTTATTTTAGTGTCTGTATCGGTTATAGCGGCAATTCTTGCCGTTATGGTGGTTTTTGCGCTGTTACACAAAAACACCGAAAGCCAAAACAGCGAAACAGATTTTTCAGTGCAGTCTGATGTTATTGTATATGAGCAACCCCAAACAGAAGAACAAAACAACGATTCAATGCAAAGCGATAATTCGGTGTCAACCGAGACGCTTTCGGCAGAGGATAAAAAGGTTAAAAATGAAATAGCAAAATATTCTTCTGCAAATGTCGATTTCAGGTATGAAAAGCACGAATCTTTAAACGGAAAAAATATTGATTTAACCTTTTCTGAAATAGAATCGACAGACAACACTAACCGCGTTATATACAAAAACAATTCGGGCGATGAGTTTGCGTATAATATCGGCAACGGCAAACTGCGTTATGCCGTTATAAATTCGGCTGTTACAACAAAAACCGAAAAATCGGTTGACAAGCAAACAGCACAGCAAATTGCAACCGAGTATGTTTCGGCAAAGTTAAATATAGCTGATTATAAAATCGACAATTACAAAGAGACTGACGACGGACATTATTTTTGCTTTGTAAGATACATAGGCGGTTATCCGAGCACCGATAAATATTCAATTCAAATCGGCTTTGACGGCAGTGTAGTTTATATAAGTGATTTTACCGATACTTTTGACGGCAAAAAGATTGATTATGACAAAGCTTTTATTGATGAAAAAATAAAGGCAAATACCGATGAGTCAAAGGTAGATTGGAGCAGTGTAAACATCAATTTGAACGACAATAAAGTAACCGTATTTGTTACTCTTACCGAAGACAACGCAATTTGCGCAATACCGCTTGAATAATAAAGAAAAATAAATAAAAAATCGTCGCACCTTTAATAAAGGTGCGACGATTTTATTTGTATATTTAAAATCACACGCTCGGCGTTTCTTTCTCTCCCTCCGTCTTTTTGCCTTACGGCAAAAATCCACCTCCCTCGTCAGAGGGAGGCACGATAAAGGGCACGGCTCTCACCGCTGAACTGCGCTTTACTTTCGGCAGGAGTAAACCCCTGCCCTACATAGCAGAAACTTTAAATTCACATATATAGGCTGTTTTTTAAACTATTGTTTTAAGCCATTTTTTAAGCTCGTCAAGCCATCCGTGCGCTATTGCGGTTTTGTGATTAAGCGCTTCGGAACGATTTGTAAGCGCATCGCAGGTCGAAAGTCCGTGCGGACCGTATGGGTAAATATGTAAGGTAAACGGCACATTATTTTCGGCGAGTGCTTCGGCATAAACCAGGCTGTTTTTTACCGGCACAGCGCTGTCTTCGGCTGTATGCCATATAAATGTGGGCGGCGTGTCGGGTGTGACCATTTTATCACAAGAAAATTTTTCGACCTGCTCACCGCTTGGGTATTCACCCAAAAGATTTTCAAAACTACCTATATGTGAAAAGCTTTTGTCCGCTGTAATAACCGGATAGCCAAGCACCGTAAACGTAGGCTTTTTGCTGTTTGCAAACAGAGCGCGCACAGCGTCACTTTTATACGCGTTGCTGTAATGCGCGGCAAGGTGGGCGCCCGCAGAAAAGCCCATTATACCGATTTTTTGTGTGTCACAGTTCCACTCGTCGCAGTTTTTATAAATCTCTTCATAAAGCGCCGCAACCTCGCGCAGTTGCGAAGGGTATCTGTGCGGTGAAACCGAATAATTTAAAATAAAAACATTAAACCCTAAATTCATAAGTGCTATTGCAATAGGCTCTGATTCGCGTTCACTGCAAAACGAATATCCACCGCCGGGACACAGCACTATCGAGGGGCGCTTTTGGCTTTCGCGTCCCATCTCTTTTAAGTTGTAGGGCAAATAACAGTTAACCGTAGGGTTTTTGCCCTCATCACCTAAAAACGAATAAATACTTTTAAGTTCAATATCAAAACAACGCATTTTGTTTTACCTCTTATTTAAAAATTTCATTATAGCGTTCAATAGCTTCGCTTACAATTTCTATAGCGGCATCGGCGTCCATAACCTCATCAACCGCGGTGTCTTTGTGTTCAAGATTTTTATAAACGCTGAAAAAGTGGCGCATTTCATCAAAAATATGTTTAGGCAGTTCGTTTATCGACTTATACATATTGTAGTTTGGGTCGTTAAACGGAATAGCGATAATTTTTTCATCTCGTCTGCCGTTATCCACCATAGTTATAACGCCTATGGGGTATGCGCGCACAAGGGTAAGCGGCTCTAAATCTTCGGCGCAGATAAGCAAAACATCAAGCGGGTCGTTATCATCGCCGTAGGTGCGAGGAATAAAACCGTAGTTTGCGGGATAGTGGGTTGATGTATAAAGCACCCTGTCAAGAATTATACAACCGGTTTCTTTGTCGAGTTCATACTTTTTGCGGCTGCCTTTAGGTATTTCAATAACACAGATAAAATCGGTGGGTTTTATTCTTTCGGGCGAAATGTCATGCCAAATATTATTCATAAAAATCACACGCCTTTTTGTTTTTATACTATCACATATTTTTTGCAAAAGCAATAACAAATAATACATTCCTTGACCAAATAGAAAATATTTGGTATAATAAATCGGCAATATAATATAAGTTTGGAGTTTGTTATGGAAAGAGAAAAATTAGGAAGCCGTTTAGGCTTTATTTTGCTTAGCGCAGGTTGCGCGATTGGCGTCGGCAATGTGTGGAAGTTCCCTTGGATGTGCGGTCAATACGGCGGCGGTATGTTTGTGCTTATATACCTTTTGTTTTTGGTAATACTCGGTTTGCCCGTAATGGTTATGGAATTTTCTATAGGCAGAGCAAGTCAGGCAAGCCCCGTAAAATGTTTTCAAAAACTTGAAAAGCCAAATCAAAAGTGGCATCTGCACGGCGCGCTGGCGCTTACTGCGAATGTTTTATTGATGATGTTTTACACATCGGTTGCAGGATGGATACTTTACTACTTTGTAAGCTTTTTAAAGGGTGATATGACCGGAATTACAAACGAGCAGTCGCAGTCGCTTTTCGGCAATATGCTCGGGAGTCCGTATATTATGGTAGGCTTTATGGCGGCTGTTGTGGTTTTGGGATTTGTTATTCTTTCTTTCGGTCTGCAAAAGGGCGTTGAACGCGTAACAAAGTATATGATGCTTTGTCTGCTGTTTTTGATGATAGTATTAGCGGTCCACTCATTTACCCTTTCGGGCGCAAAAGAAGGTCTTGAGTTTTATTTAAAACCCGATATTTCAAAGATTAACGGCAATGTAATTGTAGGCGCTATGAATCAGGCGTTCTTTACATTAAGCCTCGGCATAGGCGCTATGGCTATATTCGGCAGTTACATAGGCAAAGAGCGCTCGCTTATGGGCGAATCGGTTAATATTTTGGTGCTCGACACTTTTGTTGCAATAGTGGCAGGTCTTATAATTTTCCCTGCGTGCTTTACTTTTGATGTAGAACCGGGCGCCGGTCCGAGTCTTTTGTTTGTTGCAATGGCAAAGGTATTTAACAGTATGTCAGGCGGCAGATGGTGGGGTTCTCTCTTCTTCCTGTTTATGTTTTTTGCGGCAATGTCTACCGTTACGGCAGTTTTTCAAAACATACTCGCCTGCGTGCAAGAGCTTACCGGTTTTAAACGAATTAAATCTTGCTTGATATGCGGTTTTGGTATACTTATACTTTCTTTGCCGTGCGCGCTCGGCTATAATTTGCTCGGTAATTTTCACCCCTTTAATTCAAACACAAATGTGCTTGACCTTGAAGATTTTATAGTAAGCAATTTACTGCTTCCGATAGGCTCGCTTATATATGTTCTGTTCTGCACCGTAAAAAACGGCTGGGGTTTTGACAACTTCTTTGCCGAAGCAAATCAGGGCAAAGGCTTAAAATTAAAGCGTTGGATGCGCCCGTATATGACATATATTTTACCGCTTTTAATAATAACCATTTTAATAATAGGAATTGCAACCTTTGAATTTGCCGACAACTTTACAATTTGGGGTTGGCTTAAAGGTTTGATTAGATAATTTTAGGGTTTTACATTATATAAAACTATTAACCCCCAAAAGATTCACAACGAATCTTTTGGGGGTTAATTTTTATCGTCATATTTTACATATGTGTATAAAGTATTTCGCCCGAACCGCAAAGTCGAACTTTAAGTCCTGCAGGCAGGAACAGACTGTCGCCTTTTTTAAGCTTCATCATACCGCCCGTGTATGATAATGAAACTTCACCCTCTAAAATAAGCAGTGAAATAAAACTTTCATTATCATAAATACCGACATTACCGTCAAGATTTATAAGCTCTGCTGTAAAATATTCACACGAAGAAAGCTCTCTTACCGTGCCGAACGGATACAGCGTAACATCGCCGACATTGCCGTAAGGTTTTGTGGGCTTTTCGGTTTTTGTGACATCTACCGCCTGCTTTATATGAAGCTCACGCGGTTTGCCGTCTGCACCGAGTCTGCCGTAATCCGAAACGCGATAGGTTGTGTTTGAGTTTTGCTGAACCTCGGCAATAAGAATACCCTTGCCTATTGCGTGAAGTGTGCCCGCTTCTATAAAGAAAACATCACCCTTTTTAACCGGAACATAATTGCACACGGGCGAAAGCGTATTACTGCTTATGCGTTCTAAAAATTCGCCCTGCGATATATCCTGATTAAAGCCGTATATAAGCTCTGCACCCTCTTCGCAATCGACAACATACCACATTTCTGTTTTGCCGTATTCGCCCTCGTTTTTAAGCGCATATTCATCATCGGGGTGCACCTGAACCGAAAGCCTGTCTTTTGCGTCTATAAGTTTGATAAGCACCGGAAAATATGTAAAACGGTCCGATTTAGCACCCAAAGCCTCTTTGCCCCAGATGTCCAACACCTCTTGCAAAGTCTTTTCTGCATACTCGCCGTTTTTTACAATACTGTTGCCGTCTTTATGGCACGAAAGCACCCACGCTTCAGCAACCTTTTCTTTGTCGGACTCAAAACCGTATTCTTCTTTAAGCCGTGTTCCGCCCCATAAATAATCTTTAAGCGGAGCTTTTAGCAATAACGGATACATAAATCTAACCTCCTGCCTTTTATTTAAAATACTTTTATATGCTTATTATAGCATTGTATCGGCGCTTATTCAAGTAAAGTTTAAAAATTATGTCGAATTTTTAATCGAATTTTTTGGACGCGTGAAAAAGCAAATTTTTTCAATTTTTGTTTTACATAATTTTTTTATTCATTTTATGTATGCATAAAGCTTTTTTCACCTTATTCACCGAGTTTTCCACCGAAAAAGTGTCGAAAAACGGCATTATTTCAACAATTCACCTTAAAAACGGTGAGTTATTCGGTGGATAATGTGAAAAACTTTAATGGGTATGTTAGTTTACATAACGCCAAAAAATGCAAAAATTTCCATAAAAATTGTAACCATTTGTAACTTGATTTTTCAAAAAAAGTGTGCTTTGTCAACTCAATATATACAAAAGCACAAAAAGCAATACGCTGTCGCAATTTTCTTTGGTTAAAATTAAAATAAGGGTCAGTAAAATAAACATATCCTGTGAATTATTTATGCTTTTATCGACAGTCTGTTGCGCCGCTTTGCAGTTTTCGCCCTTGCTTTCGGGCGGTGCTGGCGGTTTTAATGCTCGCTTATTCATATCAAACATTTCGTCTACGGCGCGTTTAATATCACCCGACTTATTTTGAGCTTGTGGCATAAGCCGTATCCCCTTTTTAAAAATCAAATATTCCGCTGTCTTTAAGCAAAGGCAACATATCAATAAGCTTTAAAAGTTTTATTGCGGTGTCAACCTTTTCGCGACGGGGCGGACTTAAAAGCGGCTTCAGCGCCAACAGCAGATTTGAACGGCTGTCATTGTTACTGCTTTTAAGCCGTGACATAACCGACATAATTTTTGCAATTTGCGCACCGTCAAATCCGCCGTCACCGAAAAGCGAGTTAAGGTCGGGTGACGGCGGTGGTTTTTCGTCAGATTTTTCGCTGCCTAAAATATTTTCCGCCATAGATTTTATCTTATTAAGGCTTTCGGGGTCGTTTAATATTTCGGCAAGTTTTTCACCAATATCATCCATTTTTCTTATCGCCGCCTAATATTTTTATAAGCTTTTGCGCCGTGTCTGAACTTAAAATTTGCCTTAACTTTTCTTTATCGGCAAGCGTTTCCTCAACTTTTCGGCGGTCAGCGTCGCTCAAAGATGACATAACCGCCTCGGTATCTCCGCGTTTGGCGGCATCTAAAGTTGCTTTATCTATTTTATCAAAATTATTATTCATTGCTTTTCCCCCTGAACTGCTATATAATATGAATGTATGTTGAAAGCAGGTGATTTTATGCGAATAACCGTAATATCCGATTCGCACGGACGCGGAAGTGTTGTTGACCGAATTATCCGCCGTGAAAGCAATTCGCAGGCAGTTATATTTTTGGGTGATGTTACAAACGATATAGAAGATTTTGTTTATGAATACACCGACAAAAATTTTTACATAGTAAGCGGTAACTGCGATATGTTTTCTTCATACCCTAACACAGCGGTGCAAAAAATCGGCGGAGTTAATATTTTTATGACACACGGTCATACTTTAGGGGTTAAAAGCTCTACCGAAAATCTAAAAAAAGCAGCCGAGCAGTCCGATTGCAAAATAGCGTTATACGGTCACACGCATATACCTGATATAAAGTATGAGGACGGCTTGTATATTGTTAACCCCGGTTCTTGCGCGCGTTCGCGCGACGGCGGTAACAGCTATGCCGCTATAGATATTCGCGATAACGGCATACTGCCGACAATAATCAGATTATAAATAACGGTTTGGGGTAAGGTTTTATGAATTATGTATATTTTATTCCTTTAATCATCTTGTTTTTAATTTTGTTTATGAACAGCCGAAATGAAAAAATGGCTGTTAAAAAAATAATTACCGCAAAAAATAGAAAGGAAAATTTTAAGATGGAAGAATTAGCTAAAAGATTTATAAACAAAGAGTGTTTGTTATACGCCTTTAATTCACAGCAATATACCGGAATTATAAAAGAGGTTGCCGACGGCGCAGTCCTTCTGGAAAGCAATGACGGCAAAAGCGAAGTGATAAATCTTGAATTTATAGTCAGAATAAGAGAATACCCCAAAACCAAGAACGGCAAGAAAAAATCTGTTATATTAGATTAGTTTTTAAGGAGAGCCAATCATTATGAATACTATTTGCGGCGCAGATTGCAATAAATGCGGACTTAAATCAACCTGCAAGGGTTGTAATGAAACCTGCGGTAAACCTTTCGGTGATACCTGCATAGCGGCGGAATACATAAAAATAGGCGGAACAAAAGGGTTTGATGAATTCAAAAGACAGATTATGTCTGAATTTAACGCTTTAAATATAGAGGGTATGCCCCAAGTTAAAGAGCTTTACAACCTTTGCGGTTCGTTTGTAAACCTTGAATACCCCCTGCCCGGCGGCGAAAAGGTTAAACTGCTTAATGATAATAAAATTTATTTAGGCACACAGCTTGAATGTGAATTTGTTGACCGATGCTTCGGTCTTGTTGCGGGCATGGACTTTTTGCTTGTTTGCGAATACGGCGAGGGCGGCACAAACCCCGAACTTTTGGTTTATAAAAAAAGATAATTCAAATTTTGTTACAAAGATTAAACTTTAAAGTTCAGGTTGTAGGGTGCGATGCCTACATCGCACCGTTAAGTTTAATCAATTCATCAGGCTTTTCGGGATGATGTGGGCATCATCCCCTACAAAATGTATAATTAAATTTCAGCACAGCTTTTTTGAGATTCCTCGTGACACGGTCACTTGGAATGACGTTTGTTTTTTTTGCTTGCTTTAATATGTCATTGCGCGACGGT
>JAXJVR010000050.1:0-4717 GCA_036308405.1 Acutalibacteraceae bacterium | reverse complement strand
TTTCATCACAGTAGGGTGAGGGCTCGGCTCTCACCGCGAAAACGAGATTGCCACGCCGACAAAGTCGGCTCGCAATGACACATTAAAGCAACATAAAAAATAAATGTCATTCCGAGTGACCGAGTCACGATGAATCTCAAAAACGGTGATTTTCGGCAGGAGTAAACCCCTGCTATATGTAGCAGAAACTTTGAAATTTCATATTGTAGGGGATGATGCACACATCATCCCGAAAAGCCTGATAAATTGATTAAACTTAACGGTGCGATGTAGGCATCGCACCCTACAACCAAACTTTAAAGTTTAATCACAGTAGGGTGAGGGCTCTGCTCTCACCGTAAAGCAGCACAAATTTTCGGCAGGAGTAAATCCCTGCCATACAAACACAAAACTTTAAATTTTCATCTTGTAGGGAATAGATTTATCCGTTCACTCAACCACATGAGATTGCCACGCCCAAGCCTTCGCCTTGAGGAGAAGGGGGACCGCATTTGCGGTGGATGAGGTGTAATTGTCGGCTCGCAATGACATATTAAAGCAACAAGAAAAATAAACGTCATTCCGAGTGACTGTGTCACGAGGAATCTTAAAGGTAGTTTGCAGGCAAAGTCCGACTGGGAATAACCACCGATGTTATAAAACCTTTTGTAATAAGTATACTGCTTTTAGAATATTATTAAATAAAAAGTATTTTGGGAGTGTGTATTATATATGGAGCATAAAAATCTAAAAACTAATGTTTTTTCGCTTGAGACGGTTTTTAACGATTCTGCGGAGTTGCCGCTTGATGTTGATTTTACTCTGCCTGACTATTATCAGGATGTATCAAAAATTTTGAAATGTCGAGCAGTGCCGAGAATTGCATCAAAAAGCATAAGCGGTTCAAATGTTTCGGTTGAAGGCACGGTTACCGTGACGGTTATATACTGTTCGGAAGATAACTGTTTAAATTCGTATGAATACTGTTATCCTTTTTCAAAAAACTTTGATATCGGTGCAAATGCAGATGGCACGGTTGTAAATGTAAAGACCAAGTGTGAATATATTAACTGCCGTGCTGTGACAAGCCGAAAAATTGATATTCACGGCGCGGTGGGTGTATATGTGACGGTTGAGCGCCGAAAACTTACCGAGATTGTTTCGGATGTTGATTGCGGCGACATAGAGTTGCTTTGCGGAAATATGCCCGCTACTGTGCCTATGGGTTGCGCAGAAAAATATGTTACTGTGGAAGAAGAAATAGAGTTAGGTTCAGGTCAGCCGGATATACGCTGTCTTATAAGATATGATGCGCAGGCATCAATAACCGAAAGCAAAATACTTGCAGGCAAGTCGGTTGTTAAGGGTGAAATGAACATAAAACTGCTTTATTCGCCCGAAAACAGTGCGGCACAAGTTGTCAGATATACAGCGCCGTTTAGCCAGTTGATAGAAATTGACGGCATGACCGATAACTGCAACTGCGAGTCAAAGGTTTATATTGCACAGCTTGAAATTAAACCCCGTGTTTCCGCTTCGGGTGAATGTCGAAGCTTTATGCTTAACGCAAAACTGCTTATAACAAGCGAGTGCTTTTGTAATGATGATGTGGCGGCGGTGCTTGACGCTTATTCAAGAAAGTTTGAGGCGGATATTTCAAAAAAAGATGTTTGTTTTAACAAAATATGTGAAAAGATAAACGAAACATTTAACTGCAAGAAAAATCTTGAGTTTTCTGACGGTGAGTTATCTTCGGTGTCGGATATGTGGTGCGATGTAAAGACCGAAAATGTTCGGTTTGATGAAGAGGGTATAATAATAAACGGCGTTGTTACCGCTTTTATAATTGCATTAGATAATGACGGTGCGCCGTCTTTTTATGAAAAGGCCGTTGATTTTAAATATACGCATCCTATAAATTCTGAAAACCAAAATTTTAAATGTTCGCCTGATATTAGCGTGTTAACATCAAACTATACGCTTACAGGACCGGGCAGTATGGAATTGCGTGTTGACCTTAACATATCCGCCGCGGTTTATGAGTGTAATAATATTCCGCTGATTGTTGATATTAAGTTAAAAGATGAGCCGATAAAAAAGGGCAACAGAGGAGCAATGACTGCGTATTTTGCATCGGCAGGTGAAAATATTTGGGACATAGCAAGACGGTATTGTGCCGATTTGCAGGAGCTTAAGCAAATTAATGACATAAGCGAAAATGAACTTTCAGAAGATTTAATGATATTGGTGCCGAATAATTGAAAATGACTTAAAAAGTATAATCAATGTTTTCTCTCCCTCAGTCTTTTGCTGCGCAAAATCCAGCTCCCTCGTCAGAGGGAGCCGATTGCTTTTTGAAAACTTTTACAGATTTGTTTTTGCAGTAGGTTAATACGCTTGACAGTATTTGAAATATGTTGTAAAATATATACAGTTTAAAGTTTTGATTGTATGTAAAATTATATGATTTGTTGGGGTATGATGAGTTAATATGAGCAAAAAAAAGATTTTTGGTTTAAACCGTAGTTCTGTTGCAGTGCTTTTGTTGCTTGTTTACGATGCTTTTGTTGTAAACTTTTCTTATTTTTTGGCGCTTTGGTTTAGATTTGACTGTCAGATAAGCGTTATTGACCCGCTGTATTTAGAAGCGTGGTTAAAGTATACCCCGATAAATACGGCAATATCGTTGGTTGTTTTTGTGTTATTTAAGCTTTATCGCAGTATATGGACATTTGCGTCATACCGTGAATTCTTTAATGTGCTGTATGCTACGGTTACTGCTTTTGTTTTAAACATTTTCGGTATGTATTTCTTCTTAAAATTCAGCAATTCGCTTGTAAGCCGTATGCCGATTACCTATTATCTGTTTGGATTTATACTGCAATTTTTGTTTGTTTTGTTTGTCAGATTTGCTTACCGATTTATATTACTTGAACGCAGTAGGCGTAATGTTGCCCGTTCGGCAAAATCGTCCCGCGTTATGCTTGTGGGCGCAGGCGCGGCAGGCAGAATGATTTTGCATGATATGAATCTTGCTGCCGATTCGAAAGACAAGGTGGTTTGTCTTGTTGACGATAATCCGCAAAAATTGCATAAATATCTTGACGGAATACAAATTTCGGGCAACAGATATGATATACCTAAATTGGTAGAAAAATACTCGGTAGATAAGATTTACATAACTATTCCGTCAATTAAACCTGCCGATAAAAAGGATATTCTTGAAATATGCAAAGATACCTCTTGCGAACTTAAAATATTGCCCGATATATATAAGTTGGAAGACGGTAAGGTTAATACAAAAAAACTTGCCGATGTTGCGGTAGAGGATTTGCTCGGTCGCGAACCCATATTGGTTGATATGAAAGAAATTTTTAAGTTTATCGAAAACAAGACCATTCTTGTAACCGGCGGCGGTGGTTCAATAGGCAGTGAGCTTTGCCGTCAGATTGCGGGCCATAAACCGAAACAGTTGATTATTTTTGATATTTACGAAAACAATGCTTATGATATTGAGCAGGAACTTCGTGAAAACTACCCCGAACTCAACCTTGAGGTTTTGATAGGCTCGGTTCGCGACAGCCGTAAGATTTTTGATGTTTTTGCGCAATATAAACCTGATTTGGTTTATCATGCGGCGGCGCATAAGCATGTTCCTTTGATGGAGCACAGTCCGCAGGAAGCAATTAAAAACAATGTTTTAGGAACATATAAAACGGCATACGCGGCGGCGCTTAACGGTTGCAAGCGTTTTGTGCTTATAAGCACCGATAAAGCAGTTAACCCAACTAACATAATGGGCGCAAGCAAACGCCTTTGCGAAATGATAGTTCAGTCTTTTGACAAAATCATAAAGGACGGTAAATTTGAAAAAATCCGTCCGCTTTATGAGCATGATGACAGTGAAGTTGAAGACAGGTTCACACACAGCGGCGCAGATATAAAAACCGAGTTTGTTGCGGTTCGTTTCGGCAATGTTTTGGGTTCTAACGGTTCGGTTATACCGCTTTTTAAAAAGCAGATTGCAAAGGGCGGACCGGTTCGTGTTACGCACCCGGATATTATTCGCTACTTTATGACAATACCCGAAGCGGTAAGTCTTGTATTGCAGGCGGGCACCTATGCCGCCGGCGGTGAGATATTTGTGCTTGATATGGGTGTGCCGGTTAAAATTGACACTCTTGCGCGAAATCTTATAAGACTTTCAGGACTTAAACCCGATGTTGATATTCAGATAGAGTATACGGGTCTTCGCCCCGGTGAAAAGCTTTACGAAGAACGCCTTATGGAAACCGAGGGCCTTAGAACAACACCGAACAAGCTTATAAATATTTGCAATCCGGTTGATTTTGATGCAGATGATTTGTTTGATAATATTGAAAAACTTATGCATATCTGTTATGAAAAGCCCGATGAGGTAAAACAGTTTGTTGAGTCGATTGTTCCGACATATCACCCTGCAGGTGAAAACGGCACAACCGAAAAGCCAGAAGCGTATCGCGAACAGATTGCCGCTATGTCGGCAACTAATTAAAACGAGAATGTTATAATAAAAAACAGCGCTTGTCTTTAGATGGGTTGCTGTTTTTTGTTTTCTGTTAAATATTGGGGTTATGATTGTCAAATGTGCACCGATTTCATTCGTTTATTATTTCAGTCGGATATGAACGGTTTTTCGAGCTCCCTCTGACGAGGGAGCTGTCAGCGAAGCTGACTGAGGGAGAGAAAAATCAAATTT
>JAXJVR010000049.1:0-16738 GCA_036308405.1 Acutalibacteraceae bacterium | reverse complement strand
CTTCCGATGTTTATGAGGTTTTTGATATGACCGGTTTTACCGATATGGTTACGGTTGAAAAGGCATATCAGAGAATGAGCGTGGAGTGCTGTGAGTTTATTGCAAAGGGTGCTAACGGCGCCGTTTATCGCTACGATGCCGAAACCATCCTCAAGACCTATTTTGCAAAGGATGCCCTTCCTGAAATTAAGCAGGAAAGAGAAAATGCAAGAAAAGCATTTGTTCTCGGTATCAATACCGCCATTCCTTACGGCATTGTTCGTGTAGGAGATGGCTACGGTACAGTTACGGAGCTTTTGAACGCAGCCAGCGTAACCAAGTTGATTCGCAATAATCCCGATGATATGTCTGAGGCGGCAAAATATTATATTGATATGCTGAAAAGCATTCACGCTATCGAAGTAGAAGATGGCGAAGTGCCTGATATGAAGGAAACAGCTCTTGCCCGGGCAGATTTTGTAGCACCTCACCTTCCTGAAGAGCAAGGCAAAAAGCTTCGTGCTTTAGTTGAAGCCGTTCCGAAGCAAAACACCCTTATGCACGGTGACTATCATACCAATAACATTATGGTGCAAAACGGCGAGCCTCTGCTTATCGATATGGATACTCTTTGCATGGGACACCCTGTATTCGAACTCGGTTCTATGTTTAATGCGTTTATCGGCTACTCCGAGCTTGACCATCAGGTAACAATGGATTTCTTTGGATATACCCACGAAGCAGCAGAAAAGTTCTGGGATATGTCTCTTAAAATGTATCTTGGCACCGAGGACGAAGAGGTGTGCAGAAGCGTTGCAGAAAAGGCAATGATAATAGGTTATACCCGTATGCTTCGCCGAGCTGTTCGTCGTCCTAATGAGGCAGATAGTCCTGCCAAAATTGCAAGATGCAAAGAAATGCTTGAAGTATTACTTAACAAGGTGGATACACTTGTTTTTTAAAGGGAATGAAAGTATGAAAAATAAAAAGTTATTTTTACCTGCTATTATTGTGAGTGTAGCAGTTTTTGTAATGATTGTTTATTCGGTTGTAAGCAGTATTGCCTTTAAGCCCACTGTTACTAAGGGCGAGTTTCCTTTTTCAATTACATACGAACTTGACGGTGAAACCATAACCATAAATGACGTATATAGAGCATATTACAATAGAAACGACGGATATGCCGATACAAAGTCCCGTATTTATTTGGGTGAGATTGGAGATATGGGAGAAGGAAATACAGTTTACACACTGAAAGAAAACGAAAATGGCAGAATTGAGTTGTGGACAAAATTATATGCCGATTATCTAATGGGAGATACCGAGTACGATTACTTTGATGACGAGGCTTTTGAACCGAGTATTTATTATTATGACACTCAGGAGCAAGAGTATGATGACGAGGAAACCTTGTTAGCGCAGGGTGTAAAACTTATTAGTTTTAAATATCCTACGCCTATTAAAAATTCCTTTGTTTTCTCACATATATCCTATTTTAGCGGCGCCATTGTGCTCCCAACTTTACTTATTGCAATACTTGCACTCATTTCAATAATTATTTTTGTAAAAAAAGAAATGGAAATAAAGTATAAAGCAATTGATATTGCTTCTATAGTTCTTAATTTTGTTATTGGTTTTACGGTTATTCCCTTTGTTTCATTTTTAGCAATATTTATTGATATTGAGGGCGGCGGTCCCGAACTTTATTTTCAGCTTCTTTACTTCATTCCTGCTCTATCGGTATTATGTACGGCAGCATCTGTTGCCTTGCGCCGTAAAGGTTACGGCGTAAAATCACTTGTTGCCGAGCTTGTTGGCCCTGTTGTTTTCGCATTATATTTAATCATTTTCTATGTGTGCGGATAGATGCAAATGACCAAAAATATAATATTTAATATTAGATCCCTAACGCGAAGGTGAATGTATAATGAATACAAACAAATCATTAAAGAAAGGTAAATTAAATAAAACGCGTTCTATGCAGTTTCGCATCTTGGCAACAATCATTTTTGCAATGTTCTCAATAACGTTTTTTATCGGCGGTATTAGCATTTATGAGGTGGACCAATATATACAAAACGAATCTGAAAATTTTGTTGTGGTTGCATGTGAGAACGAAGGTGCGCAGATTGATAACCTCTTTGAAGATATGGAAAAATCGGTAACTGTTATGGAAAGCTACATAATGGACTTTTTTACCGAGGAAGTCCTAATAGAAGATCAAGATTTTCAAGAAAATGTTATTAATAGTGTTGACAAAATGTTTTCCGATGTTGCCAAACACGCAAGTGGTGCGGTAGCTTATTATTTTCGGTTTGACCCTGCAATTTCTAACAGTAAGATGGGGTTGTTTTACAGTAAAACAAAAGAAAGTAATGAATACGTTTCTCTTGAGCCAACTGATATCTCGCTTTATGAAAAAGACGATATTGAGCATGTCGGATGGTTTTGGCAACCTTACGAGGCAGGAGAGCCTGTTTGGATGTCACCCTACTACAACCAAAACAATAATATATATATGATTTCATATGTGGTGCCGATGTATTACGAAGAAAAGTTTATCGGAATAATAGGAATGGATTTTGATTATACGGTTTTAGCAGAGCGAGTACATGAAATTAAAATTTATGAAAATGGCTTTGCCCACCTTCAAATCGACGAAACTGTAGTTTGTAGTTATGACAGTGACTGCGAACAAGACACAAAAGATAATTCAAAATATCTGCGTGTGTCGAAAGAGCTAAAAAACGGAATGAATCTTGTCTTATCGGCAAGTTATGACGATATAAGGCAAATCAGGTATGAAATCGGTTTTGAGATTTTATTTGTTGTTTTGGTGCTTTCTGCGTTTTTCACGATTATTGCAATCTTTGTTGTAAGAAAAATTGTTGCTCCGCTTAAAAAATTAGCAGATGCATCGATAAAGCTTTCAAACGGAGATTACAATGTAGAATTTGTGAATAGCAATGTTTCTGAAATAGAACTTTTAAATACGGCTTTCGAAAATATGGCAACACATTTGCATGAACGTGAAAAAGAATTGCGATTTTCCGCTAACCGTGATTCTCTTACGGGTCTTAGAAACACCACTGCATATAAAAGATGGGTTGAAGAGTTTGACAAAGACATTGAAAAGAAAACAGCCAAATTCGGCATTGTTGTATTTGATTTGAACCAACTCAAGCAAACAAATGATAACTATGGGCATGATATAGGCGATAAGCTTATCGCAACTGCAGCAAAAGTGATTTCTGATGTTTTCAAAAGAAGCCCCGTTTTTAGAATAGGTGGAGACGAGTTTTTAGCCATCCTTCGACATAGAGATTTAGAAGATTGCGAAAAATTATTTGTGCAGTTGGATTTGGAATGTGCAAAGGCACGCATAGAAGAAAAAGAGGAAATTCCTATTAGCATTGCAAGAGGCTTTGCGGTGTTTGACTTAGATAAGGATTTGTCCTTTAATGACGTATTTAAGCGTGCCGACTATGCTATGTATGAAAACAAAAGAAAAAACAAAAAAGTTACCGTTTAAACGCACATTTACTTATCGTAAAAAAAGTATAATAAAAAAATACAAACAAGGCGACAACTCGAATGCAATAACAGTCGGGTCGTTGGCTTGTTTGCTTTTACGATATATCTTTCTTTTTCAGTTCTTTTTTGAAAATGGCACACGCATTTTTTAATTAAAACGTACAATAAAATTTTCGAATGGTGTTTGTATAAAATCTTCCTGGCTATAGCCGCCTACTCACCACAAGTGCTCTAAACCCGCAATATTAAAGGAAATTTTTGGAAGGCAAAAATTTATGGTGTTCTCTTGACATTTTCCCCTGCTGCGGCGTCAACCATAAAGCATTTTTTTGACGATACAAACACAACTCCTAAAGATTATGATTTAATAATGACCGGTGACCTTGGAAAAGTGGGTTCTGATTTGCTGTATGAATTATTAGAACCAAACGGGATAGATATTCGTTGCCGTCACAGTGATTGCGGCTTAATAATTTATGACCGAAACCGTCAGGATGTGCATGCCGGCGGTTCGGGTTGCGGTTGCAGTGCGGCGGTGCTTAATTCGTTTGTAATGCACCGTTTTGAGTCGGGTGATTTTAAAAATATACTGTTTTTATCAACCGGCGCGCTTATGTCGCCGACTTCGTCAATGCAAGGGGAGAGCATACCCGGAATTGCGCATCTTGTTAATATAAAAATTTAAATAAAAAATTGACATTTTGAGTCATAAATACTATAATTATATAGAAAATCAAACCCTATCTTACTTGGTAGGGTTTGTATATTTGAAGGAGGTTGTATTTATGGATGAAAAATTTCTTGATACCGAAAACATTATTGCCGAACTTATTGAAAGCAGGCAGTTTGTCCGACTTAAAGAAATGCTTTCAGAAATGCAACCTGCCGATATTGCCGAAATTTTTGAAGATGCAAATTTAAAAGATATACCGGTTATTTTCAGAATTTTACCCAAAGAACTCGCCGCAGAGGTTTTTGTAGAACTTGACAGTGATAAACAAGAATTGCTTGTAAACGCTTTCAGTGATAAAGAACTGCGTGAAGTGCTTGACGAGCTGTTTATGGATGATGCGGCGGACATTGTTGATGAAATGCCTGCTACCGTAGCAAAGCGAATTTTAAAGAATACCGACGCCAATACGCGCCGTATGATAAATCAGTTGCTTGCTTACCCCGAAGACAGCGCCGGCAGTATTATGACAACCGAGTATATTGACCTAAAAAAAGATATGACGGTTGATGAAGCTTTTGACCGCATAAGAAAAATCGGTTTTGACACCGAAACGATATATACTTGTTACGTTACCGACAGCCGAAGAAAGTTAATAGGTATTGTTTCACTTAAAGATTTGCTTCTTAACGATAAAGACTGTGTTATAAAAGAGCTTATGGATGAAAACATAATGTTTGCCAACACTGTTGACGATAAAGAAGAAGTCGCATCTATGTTTGACAAATACGATGTTTTGGCTTTGCCGGTTGTTGATAAAGAAAACCGACTCGTCGGCATTATAACGGTAGACGATGTCATCGATGTTATACAAGATGAGGCTACCGAAGATATGGAAAAAATGGCGGCTATGTTGCCGAGTGAAAACACATATCTTAAAACCGGAATTTTTGAAACATTTAAGTCAAGAATACCGTGGCTTTTGTTTTTGATGATTTCGGCAACATTTACCGGTGCGATTATTTCAAGTTTTGAAGCACGGCTTGCGCAATGTATAGCGCTTGTTGCTTTTATACCGATGCTTATGGGCACGGGCGGTAATTCGGGCAGTCAGGCGTCGGTTTCGGTAATTCGTGCGCTGTCGCTCGGCGATGTTGAATTTAAAGATATTTTCAGAGTAATTTGGAAAGAGTTGCGTGTTGCGGTAGTTTCGGGCATTGTGTTGGGCGTTACCAACTTTATTAAACTTTATCTTATAGATTTTTTGTGGTTGCACACATTTGATACCGGACTTGAAATTGTCGAGATGGCAACAATATGCTTTACGCTTGTGCTTATAGTAATTGTAGCAAAGATACTCGGTGCGGTGCTTCCTATAGTTGCTAAAAAAATCGGTCTTGACCCTGCCGTTATGGCAAGTCCGCTTGTAACTACAATTTTGGACGCTGTATCACTTTTAATCTATTTCGGTATTGCATCTGTATTGGTTTTGTAAGCTCAATATACAAAAAATTCCCCGCTGAATTCAGCGGGGAATTTTACTTTATGAATTAAAATATTCTTTTTGCAATTTGACGGCTTATCAATTTTTTGATTTCACATAGAGGAATGATAGCAAACGATAAAAGCAAACTGATTAAAACATTGCCAAAGTTAAGCATCTCAAGTCCGAAAACATATCCTGCGGGCGTTGCTACCAAAAAGACCGATATAAACAAAATTATTATTGAAGTATTGTTCATAAATTTGTTTGATTTAAAATCAGCCTTAAAAATTGATTGGTGCGTTTTGCGATTAAAAGTATGGAAAATTTGCACCATAGAAAGCACTGCAAAAGCCATAGTAGAACCGCCCATAGCGTAGGCTATAAGAGTTAAAACAGTAATAACTGCTGCGTCGCATATAATATTTACGGTAGCGCCGGTGCTGAACAAGTGACCGGTAAGCGCAATCGGTTTTTGACGCATAACATCAAATTCCGATTTTTCGATTGTAAGCGAAATTACCGAGGTGCTGTCGGTTAACAGATTTATCCAAAGCAGTTGAACAGCCGCAAGGGGAGGAGCGCCGAAAATAATCATACCCAAAATATATACTGCCAATTCACCGAAATTACAGCTTAACAAATAGGTAACCGATTTTTTTACATTTTCAAAAAGCGCGCGACTTTCTTTAACGGCATTTACAAAAGTCATAAACTTTTTGTTTTTTATTATTACATCTGCGTTACCTTTAGCAACATCTGTGCCGTAGTTACCGATTGCGCAGCCTATATCAGCAACAGCAAGTGCGTCGGCGTCTTCTGTGCCGTTACCTGTAACCGAAACGATTTTTCCGCTTTTTTGCCAAGCGTTAATTATGCGCAGTTTGTCGTCGGGTGTGATGCGTGCGTAAACCGAATATTTTTCAATATTATATATAAGTTCTTCGTCGCTCATAGAA
Organism: Acutalibacteraceae bacterium; assembly: GCA_036308405.1. Taxonomy (GTDB): domain Bacteria; phylum Bacillota; class Clostridia; order Oscillospirales; family Acutalibacteraceae; genus UBA737. The sequence goes on along the minus strand of JAXJVR010000049.1, from coordinate 10,113 downwards.
TTAAGCTGTTCGCCGCTTATGGCTTCGCTATCATCGCTTAATATGCCTATTCTGCGAGCGATGGCTTTGGCGGTGATTAAATTGTCACCGGTCATCATAATGGTGCGTATGCCGGCTATATTACAGCATTTTATTGCCTCAACCGTATCTGATTGAGGCGGGTCGTAAATACCCAACAAGCCTACAAATGTAAGTTCTTGCTCTATTTCATTAGGGTCAAGATTAGAAGGTATTTCACCAAGCCTTTTAATCGCAATGCAAAGCACACGGTAAGACTGTGAAGCCAAGTCTTCACATGTTTTTAAAACTTCCTCATAGTTTGAAAGTATACATTTGGGCAAAACAATTTCGGGTGCGCCCTTAACTATTGCAACTGCTTGACCGCCGATCATATTGACGCTTGTCATCGTTTTTCGAACACTGTCAAACGGAATAGATGCAAGTCGCGGAAAAAGATTTTCAACATCTTTTTTAGAAAGATTGTTGTATTTTAGGCAGGCGTTTTCTATAGCCGCTTCGGTAGAGTCGTTTTCAAGCATAGAGCAAGCCGTTGCAAGTTGTAAAACCGAACTTGTTTTTTCGGGCAAATCGTCATTTTTAAGATTTATTAAATGCTCGCCGTCATAAACACAGTCAAGCTCCATATTGTTTTTTGTCAGAATACCGGTTTTATCAACACAAATAACCTCGGTTTTGCCCATAAGCTCAAGCGATTTTTTGTTTTTGATAACAACATTATCGCTAATCATACGCTGAATACCGAGTGCTATTACTATTGTCGATATTGCGGGCAGACTTTCTGGCATTGCGCAAATACCGAGAGCCACCGCATTCATAAGCGCAGTAACGGTTGTTTGGGCAAAAGGTTCGCTTGAAGTAAAGTTTTGAACTAAACCTATAACAAAAGCCAATACACAGATACAAAGAACAACAATGTTGATTACTTTTCCGCTTTTGTTAAGCGTTTCGGTTATCGGGAGTTTCTCGGAATTTGTCTGTCGGCTTATATCGGTAAGTTTGCCGATTTCGGTGCGAAGTCCCGTTTCAACTACTACCGCAACACCGCTTCCATGAACAACATTACAACCGGTAAACACCATATTCTTTCGTGCCGAAGCCACAGTTATATCATCTAAAACAGCATCGGCGGTTTTTTCTACCGGAACAATCTCACCCGAAAGAATTGCCTCGTTACATCTTAAAGCGTCCGCGCTTACAAGTCGCGCGTCGGCGGTAATATAGTCTCCCTCTTTAAGCAATATTATATCGCCGGGGACCAACAATTCAGACGGTATTTGAATTGTTTTATCGTCACGAATTACCGTAACGTTAGGTTTAGATGCGCTTTGTATGTCATTTAGCGCTTCGTCACATTTGTGCAGATGAAAAGCGCTTATGAAGGCGTTTAAAACAACAATAGCGATTATAAGCAATGAAAAATAAAAATCATTTTGCTTGTATATAATATCGACTACAAGTGATATCAGGGAAACAGCAGTCAAAAAATATACAATTTTATTATTAAGCTGCGAAAGAAAGCGTGAAAAAAGGCTTTTGGTTTGCACCGCAGTAGTGTTTTTTCCGTATGTGTCAAGGCGGTCAGCAGCTTCGCTTGCGCAAAGACCGTGTTTATCATCGGTTTTTAATTCTTTTAATACATTTGTTGCATCAGAACTGTGCCAAATCATAGTATTACTCCGTTTAAAAATATTTTAACAAACAAAATCAGTCATTATAAATCGGGAACTGCGCGCAAAGATTTTGAACTTCGGCTGTTATGCGCTCGCGGTTGCCTTCAAAATCGGTAATGATGTCTTTTATCCAATCGGCAATGAGCAACATTTCTTTTTCTTTAAAGCCGCGCGTTGTAACAGCAGGTGTGCCAATACGCAAACCGCTTGTAACAAACGGACTGTTCGGGTCGTTGGGAATGGTGTTTTTATTTGCTGTTATATGAACTTCGTCAAGACGGCGTTCAAGTTCTTTACCGGTAATATCAAAGTTTGTAAGTTTAAGCAACATAAGATGGTTATCCGTGCCGCCCGATACAAGTTGAATACCGTTTGCTTTTAAAGCGTCTGCAAGTGTTGAGGCGTTTAAAACAATCTGTTTTTGATATGCCTTAAAATCGTCGGTAAGCGCTTCACCGAGTGCTACAGCTTTTGCGGCAATAATGTGCATAAGCGGACCGCCCTGTGTGCCGGGGAATACAGCCTTATCAATCTGTTTTGCAAGTTCTTCACGGCATAAAATCATACCTCCGCGCGGACCGCGAAGTGTTTTGTGCGTAGTTGTTGTTACAACATCGGCGTAGGGAACAGGTGACGGGTGAAGTCCTGCAGCTACAAGACCTGCAATATGCGCCATATCTACCATTAAATATGCGCCGACTTCATCGGCAATTTCACGAAATTTTTTAAAGTCAATAATTCTTGAATATGCGCTGGCACCGGCAATTATCATTTTAGGCTTGCACTCTAAAGCAATTTTGCGAACATTTTCATAATCAATTTGCTCGGTCTTATCATCTACGCCGTAAGGCACAATATTAAAATATTTACCCGATATGTTAACCGGTGAACCGTGCGAAAGATGACCGCCCTGCTGCAAATTCATACCCATAACCGTGTCGCCTGGGTTAAGCAAAGCAAAAAATACTGCTAAATTTGCGTTAGCGCCGCTGTGCGGCTGAACGTTTGCGTGCTCTGCGCCGAATAATTTTTTGGCGCGTTCACGGGCTATATCTTCGACAACATCGACACATTGGCAACCGCCGTAATATCTTTTTGCGGGATAGCCTTCTGCATATTTGTTTGTAAGGACACCGCCTGCGGCAAGCAAGACTGCCTTTGATACAATGTTTTCGGAAGCAATAAGTTCGATATTTGCTTGCTGACGGTTAAGTTCGGCATTGCAAGCCGAAAAAACTTCATTGTCATAATTTTTTAATTCGTCAAAAAAATTCATAGGTATTATCTCCTTTATTTTAGTAAACGCACCGATAAATCGGTAATTTATATATTATCATTTTTACCTTTATTTGTCAATCACGGCAAAAATTAAAGCCGAAGCATAACCACTTCGGCTTTAAAACTTATTATAACATTGTTTTTCTGATTTCTTCGCTTGTAAGCGGTGAAAGGTCGGCAGGCGCTATGTCAAATACCGTTTTGCATCCGTAATCGCCGCGAATATACAACTTATTTACGGCTCTTGCGTATGCAACAAGAACACTTGCTGTAAATTCGGGGTTAGAGTCAAGCTTAAGACTGTATTCAATAACGTGATTATTTTCGCCGTTTATACCCGTTTTTCCGCTTCTAATAACAAATCCGCCGTGGGGTATACCCGAATGGTCACGCAAAAGTTCTTCTTCACTTATAAAATGAACGGTTGTATCATAATCGGCAAAGTAATTGGGCATTGTTTTGATTTCTTTTTCAATGCGCTCTTTATCAGCGCCTTCTTCTGCGACTACATAACATTCGCGAAGATGTTTTTGACGGGTTGTAAGTTCGGGATTACTGCCGCTTCTTACAGCCTCTAAAGCGCTCTCTATCGGAACGGTGTATTGTTTTGCGTCTTTAACACCGTCGATTCTGCGAATAGCATCTGAATGGCCTTGGCTTACGCCTTTACCCCAAAAAGTATAGTCCTTTCCATCGGGCAACACAGCCGACGCATAAAGGCGGTTAATAGAGAACATTCCCGGGTCCCAACCGGCAGAAATAAGCGCAGTGTGATTGCTGTTTTTTGCAGATTTGTCAACATTATCAAAATGTTCGGGTATTTTTGCATGTGTATCAAAGCTGTCTATTACATTAAAATGTTCCGCAAGCATAGGTGTCATTTTGGGTAAATCTGTCGCACTGCCACCGCAGATTATAACAACATCTATATTATCTTTATAATTAAATATATCTTCGGCAGGGTATACCTTAACTCCGCTTAAAGTTTTAACGCTTTCGGGCGCACGGCGTGTAAACACACCGAATAATTCTGCATCGCTTGCTGCGTTAACTGCGCACTCAACGCCTTTTCCTAAATTTCCGTAACCGTAAATTGCAATTTTCATAAAATTATACCTCTTTGCAAAAGTTTAAAATTTAACACCGCTGTTGCGCATATTGGCAATAAGTTTTTCTTCGTGTGACTTTTCCATAGGTGTAAGCGGTAATCTTAAATAATTATCACCGTATCCCATAGCCGAAACCGCCGCTTTAACCGGAATCGGATTTACCTCACAGAAAAGTGAACTTATAAGCGGTAAATACTTAAGCTGCATATCGCGCGCGTTTTTTACATCGCCGTTTAAAAAGCTATGGCACATTGCCGAAGTTTCACGCGGTAACAGATTTGAAAGAACCGATATAACGCCCTTACCGCCTAAAGACATAACAGGAATTATTTGGTCATCGTTGCCTGAATATATATCAAGGTCGTCACCGCAAAGGCGTGATATTTCTGCCACTTGAGAAATGTCACCGCTTGCTTCTTTTATAGCAACAATATTCGGATGCTTTGCAAGCACGGCGCAGGTTTCGGGTTTTATATTACAACCGGTTCTGCTCGGAACATTGTAAAGAATGCAGGGCTTTGTGCTTGCGTCAGCAACTGCGGTAAAAGATTTTATAAGACCGTTTTGTGTTGCTTTATTGTAGTAAGGTGTTACCAAAAGCATTGCGTCGGCACCCACTTCGCAAGCGTATTTTGTAAGGCTTACGGCATAGGCAATATCGTTTGAACCGGTGCCTGCAATAACCGGCACTCTGCCTGCAACTTTTTTAACACAGAATTTTATAACGGCTTTATGTTCTTCGTCTGTAAGGGTAGAACCTTCACCGGTTGTTCCTGCAACAACTATTGCGTCAATGCCTTCGTCAATCTGCCAATCAATCAATCGGGCAAAAGATTCGTAATCAACGCCTTGTTCGTTAAGCGGCGTCACTATAGCGGTGGCGGCGCCTGTGAATATTGTGTTTTTCATAGTGTTTCCTCCAAAAATATCCATTAAAAAATAAGAAAGACAGCGGCAAAATAATGCGGCTATCTTTAATCATACAATAATTCAATTATAGAATATATGTAGGATAGCTCTCCGCATTACTGCGACAGCAGGGCGGATATTATCCGAACTGCCAGCGTGATGTATGCCACAACACCCGCTTCGGCATCAGCCCCTTTCACGTGCGGTTTTCGGCAACCGTGTGATGCACGCTACTTTTGACATAATGCGCCTCTATCTATTACGGCAAAAGTATATCACAACATAAACCCTTTGTCAACGAAAAATTTATTTGATGCATATATTCATAAAAAATGAATATTTTTTGACTTTATGCCTTGCAATAAACAGTAAAATGGTGTATACTGTATGCGTATAATTATGAACTTTGAAAGTTGGTGCATTATGACCCGTAAACAAGCGCGTGAAGAGGCATTTATTTTGATTTTTGAAAAAGAATTAAACGACAGCTCTTTAGATGAAATTCTCGATTTAGCAGAGCAGGTGCGTGAGATTAAACCCGATCAATATGTTAAAAATGTATTTTTCGGTGTGTTTGAAAATCTTGAAAAAATCGACGGTATAATTTCAAAAAATGCAGTCGGTTGGAGCATTAATCGCATTACAAAGACTTCGCTTGCGGTGCTTAGACTTGCTATTTACGAAATAGAGTTTGTTGAAGATATTCCTGTTTCGGTTTCTATTAACGAGGCGGTTGAATTAACCAAAAAATATTCAACCAAAGAAGATTCGTCTTTTGTAAACGGAATTCTTTCAACCGTTGCCAAAGCAAAAGAAAATGCCCAATAATTCAATAACCGTATCACAACTTAATACCTATGTTAAATCACTTATAGAAAATGACGCAAGATTGCTTGCGATAAGCGTAACCGGTGAGATTTCAAATTTTAAAAATCATTACGCAAGCGGACATTGGTATTTTACTTTAAAAGACAAAAACGCTTCTGTCAGATGCGTTATGTTTCGCTCTAATGCGTCTCGCGTTAAGTTTGTTCCAACGGATGGAACGGCTGTTGTTTTAAAGGGTAAGGTTTCTTTGTATGAAAAAGACGGTCAGTATCAGTTCTATGCAGAGGATATGCAGACCGTAGGCGAGGGTGATTTGGCACTTGCTTTTAAGCAGATAAAAGAAAAGTTAGAAGCCGAAGGGCTGTTTGATTCAGCATCAAAACGCGCTTTGCCTGAATTTCCTCGAAAAATAGCCGTCATAACTTCGCAAACGGGCGCCGCTGTTCGTGATATTTTAAATATTACTTCAACGCGCTATCCGCAATGTGAAATTGTCTTGTGTCCTGTTCTTGTGCAGGGTGAAAATGCCGCACAAGATATGATTAAAACGCTTGACCGTGTTTATGCGCTTGATGATATTGATGCTATAATTATAGGCAGGGGCGGTGGCAGTGCCGAAGATTTGCATTGTTTTAATAATGAAGATTTGGCTCGAAAGATATATGAATCACCTTTTCCCGTAATATCTGCCGTAGGTCATGAAACCGATTTTACTATATGTGATTTTGTTGCTGATGTTCGCGCTTCTACACCGTCACATGCGGCTGAAATTGCTGTGCCCGACTGTGCTGATTTAAAACAGCGCGTGTTACAGCTTGAACGGTTGCTTACACACCGTTTAAATTCAAAATTCGCTTTAGCCGAGGCACAGTTTGAATTTATCAAAAACAGAGCGTCTTTTGATAAAAGTGAGCGTTTCTTTGAAAAAAAAGAGCAGGAAATTGATTCTCTTTATGACCGAATGTTTAATTCCGTTAATCAAAAACTGCAAAACAGCACGCATAAAACCGAAAAAATAATTTTAAAAATCGACGCTTGCAGTCCGCTTAAGATTATGTCACGAGGATTTGCTTCTGTTACAAAAGACGGAAAAACAGTAAAAAGCGTGCTTGAAAGCAATGTCGGTGACAGCATAAATGTCAGATTTGCCGACGGCGATGTCGATTGCACCGTTAACCGTATTAACAAACAAAAATAATTCCGAAAGGAAGAATAATATGACTTCAAAAGAATTTAATTTTGAGCAGTCGCTTAAAGAGCTTGAAGCAATAGCCGACAGCCTTGAAAGTGACGAAATTACAGTTGATGAATCTATTAAACTCTTTGAGAAGGGTATAAACCTTTCGCGTGAGTGTTCAAAATATCTTGAAAACGCAAAGCAAAAAATCACCTTGCTTACAGAAAAAGAAAGGGATGAACTTCAAGATGATTGATATGCTTTTAAAGGATTATCAAGCCAAGATTGATTCAAGACTTGATATAATTTTGTCAGAAAACGGTCAGCTTTATGACGAAGTTTTGCGTGCGTGCAGATACGCCGCGTTAAACGGCGGAAAGCGCATAAGACCGATTTTATTGCTTGAATTTTATAAACTTTGCGGCGGTGCAGATGACTGCGCTTATAACTTTGCCTGCGCGCTTGAAATGATACATTCATATTCTTTGGTTCATGATGACCTTCCTTGTATGGATAACGATGATATGCGTAGGGGAAAGCCCTCTTGCCATAAGTCTTACGGCGAGAGCATGGCGTTGCTGTGCGGTGACGCATTGCTTACCGAGGCATTTTCGGTAGCTTCAAAAACTATGGGTATACCTGCAGAACGCGTTGTTAAGGCTATGACACATCTTGCTTCATCAGCGGGTGTTTGCGGTATGATTGGCGGTCAGGTTATAGATATGGCTGACAATTCAAATTCAGATGACGGCGTCTTATTTGAAATGTATCGTTTAAAAACAGGCGCTTTGTTAAAAACCGCCTGCGCTATAGGCTGTATTCTTGCAGGCGCCGATGATTCGCTTGTAGCTTATGCCGAAAAATTCGGTGAAAATGTCGGCATTGCTTTTCAAATTATTGATGATATTCTTGACAGCACCGGTGACTCAAAAATACTCGGTAAACCTGTAGGCAGTGATGAAAAAAATCAAAAAGATACAATAGCGGTAAGACTCGGTGTCGAGTATTGCCGTGAGCTTGCTAAAAAATACACCGATGAAGCTTACGAATGTTTAGAACATTTTGAAGGTGATACTTCATCTTTAAAAGAATTGGCGGCTTTTTTGCTTGAGCGTAACTATTAAAGGAAGTTTGAAATTTGGAGTATAAAATTTTAAATAAAATTAAATCCCCCGATGATGTAAAAAAACTCGACAAATCACAGCTTGATTTACTCTGTGATGAAATTCGTTATGATATTATAGATGTTGTTTCAAAAAACGGCGGTCACTTGGCTTCAAGCCTCGGTGCAGTTGAATTAACGGTTGCTTTGCACCGCGCTTTTTCGTCACCGCAGGATGCGATAATTTTTGACGTAGGGCATCAGTCTTATGCTCATAAACTGCTTACAGGCAGGTTTGATGAGTTTCCGACTCTGCGCAAAGAAGGCGGAATATCCGGCTTTATGCGTCCTTCCGAGAGTGAACACGACCCTTTTGTAACCGGTCACAGCAGTAACTCTATATCTGCGGCATACGGTATATATAAGGCAAAATCTATTTTAGGTGAGGACGGCACTGCTATTGCGGTAATAGGTGACGGCGCAATGACGGGCGGTATGGCTTATGAAGCGCTTAATAATGCCGGTGGCAAAAAAAGCAAATTTATCGTTATTTTAAACGATAATAAAATGTCCATTTCGCACAATGTCGGCGCAATGTCGCGCGCTTTTACCAAACTGCGAAGCCGAAAAAGTTATCATAAGGTCAAATTTGCCGTAAGCAAATTACTTTTAAAAATACCGCTTATCGGTAATCCGCTTAACAATTTGGTTTTTACTGTTAAAGAAACCTTTAAAAGTTTTGTTTATCGTAACAACATATTTACAAGTATGGGGCTTAATTATTTAGGTCCGGTAGACGGTCATGATATTGAGTCAATAGAAGAACTTTTTAATATTGCAAAAACTTATGACCGACCTACTTTAATTCATGTTGTAACAACAAAAGGAAAAGGATATTCACACGCCGAAAATCAACCTAAAAATTACCACGGTGTAGCGCCTTTTGATATAGAAAAAGGTAAATGCGATTCATGTCAAAAAACATACTCCGATATTGCCGGAGAAACACTTTGCGAACTTGCAGAAAGTAACGACAAAATATGTGCCGTTACTGCCGCTATGAAAGAAGGCACGGGGCTTAAAAATTTTGCGTCAAATTTCAGGACAAGATTTTTTGATGTAGGCATTGCCGAGCAACACGCAGTAACTTTCTCGGCAGGTCTTGCAAAGGGAGGAATGATTCCGTTTTTTGCAGTGTATTCTTCGTTTTTACAGCGCGGTTATGACCAGGTTTTACACGATGCGGCAATAGCCGATTTGCCTGTTAAATTGCTCGTAGACCGAGCAGGCATCGTCGGTGATGACGGCGAAAGCCACCAAGGTGTATTTGATGCGGCATATTTATCTACAATACCAAATATTAACATATATTCACCTTGCTTTTTTGAAGAACTCAAACAAATGATTTTAAACACCGCAAAAACAAAAGAACTTTCTGCCATTAGGTATCCGCGCGGTTGTGAAAATAACAACTACAACGGTGATTTAAGCGGTGATTATACGGTAGTTTCAAAAAACTTTCAAAAAGTTATCGTAACTTACGGCAGACTTTTTTCAAACGCCGTAGAAGCACAAAAAAGAAATTGCGATGTTGATATTGTTAAGTTAAACAAAATATATCCGATTTCGCAAGATTTGATTGATATACTTAAAAATTACAATAAAATTTATTTTTTTGAAGAGGGTATACGCTCGGGCGGTATCGCCGAACATATAGCAAGCAGACTTTTAGAGCAAAATTACGGCGGTAGTTACAGTATTTTTGCAATAGATGATGAGTTTGTCCCTGCGTCAAGTATATCTTCGGCGCTTAAAAAATATAAACTTGATACCGAGTCAATGATTGAGATAGTGAGTAAATGATGGAAAAAGAACGATTAGACTGTGCGCTTGTAAGCCGAGGCTTTGCCGAAAGCCGCGAAAAAGCAAAAGCGATAATTATGTCGGGTATTGTTTATGTAAACAATCAAAAGTCCGACAAAGCGGGCTTGAATATAAAACCCGATGACATTGTTGAGG
>JAXJVR010000048.1:0-2715 GCA_036308405.1 Acutalibacteraceae bacterium | reverse complement strand
CTTGTAAGCATATCCACATTCTTTTTATCAAGCAAATGCGGAACACAGTCGGCTGTGGTGCGATAGTTAAGAAGGCCGCGTTTTTCGGTTGCTTCTTTAATCCAGGAATCATCGTAACCGTTGCCGTTGAATATAATGTGCTTATGGTCTTTGATGGTCTTTCTTATCATTTCGTGAAGAGCAGTTTCAAAATCGTCTGCCTTTTCAAGTCGGTCTGCATAAATTTCAAGTGATTCGGCAACCGCGCTGTTAAGCATAATGTTTGCGCAGGCAATGCTGTTAGAAGAACCCAACATTCTGAACTCAAACTTATTACCGGTGAACGCAAACGGAGATGTTCTGTTACGGTCGGTTGTGTCACGGTTGAATTTAGGCAAAACATCAACCCCTAATTTCATCTGTGTTTTTTCGGCGCCTGCGTAGGGTGTATCGTTTTCGATAGCCTCTAAAACTGCGTTTAATTCATCACCGAGGAAAATCGAAACAACTGCAGGCGGCGCTTCGTTTGCGCCTAAACGGTGGTCGTTGCCGGCTGTTGCAACCGAAATACGAAGCAAATCCTGATAATCGTCAACCGCTTTGATAACTGCGCAAAGGAACAGCAAAAACTGTGCGTTTTCATAAGGTGTAGCGCCGGGTGATAAAAGGTTTACGCCGGTATTTGTGGCGATTGACCAGTTGTTGTGCTTACCGCTTCCGTTAACACCTGCAAATGGTTTTTCATGAAGCAGGCAAACAAGACCGTGCTTTGAAGCAACCTTTTGCATAATCTCCATAGTAAGTTGGTTATGGTCGGTTGCAATATTTGTTGTTGTATAAATCGGCGCAAGCTCGTGCTGTGCGGGAGCTACTTCGTTATGCTCGGTTTTAGCAAGAATACCGAGTTTCCAAAGTTCCTCGTTAAGCTCTTCCATATAAGCCGCAACTCTGGGTTTGATTACGCCGAAATAGTGGTCATCCATCTCTTGACCCTTAGGCGGTTTTGCACCGAAAAGTGTTCTGCCGGTAAATTTAAGGTCGGGGCGAGCGTCATACATCTCTTTGGTAACAAGAAAATATTCCTGTTCGGGTCCTACAGAGCTTGTAACACGCTTAACCGAATCGTTACCGAATAATTTTAATATGCGAAGCGCCTGTTTGTTAAGAGCTTCCATAGAACGCAAAAGCGGAGTCTTTTTATCAAGAGCGTGACCGCTGTATGAGCAAAACGCGGTAGGTATACAAAGGGTTTTGCCTTTAATAAACGCATAAGAGGTAGGGTCCCAAGCGGTATAACCTCTTGCTTCAAATGTTGCGCGCAAACCGCCAGATGGGAACGATGATGCGTCAGGCTCGCCTTTAATAAGCTCTTTGCCCGAAAATTCCATTATTACGCCGCCGTCGGGTGATGATGTAATAAAACTGTCGTGCTTTTCGGCAGTAACACCGGTAAGCGGCTGGAACCAGTGCGTATAATGTGTCGCGCCGTTGGCTACTGCCCAATCTTTCATAGCGATGGCAACAGCGTTTGCAACACCGATGTCAAGTTCGGTGCCCTCGTCAATAGTCTTTTTAAGTGACGCATACACCTTTGCCGACAAAGTAGCCTTCATTACTCTGTCATCAAATACCAAACATCCGAAATAATCTTTTACTGTTTTCATACTAAAAACTCCTTTTTTAAGTATGGTCTGACTTGAATTCGCCACAGTTTTAATTGTATGTCAAAAAAATTTTAAAAAGTCAGAATATTTTTGTGAGGACTTATCGCCGCGACGAACTCAAGTCAGGCCACACTGTAATTTTTTATTTTAATATTTTTAAAAAATAAGAGGCGTCTTTAATGCTGTTAACATTAAAGACGCCTTTGCCTTTGATACTTTGTTAATTTGTATTGCTGTTAAAATTAAACTATTCCCTGAGCGTTCATTGCATCTGCAACCTTTTCAAAGCCTGCAATGTTTGCGCCTACTACATAGTTGCCTTCAAAACCGTATTTCTTTGCGGCATTGTCAATGTTGTGATAAACATTAACCATAATCTGATTGAGTTTTGAGTCAACCTCTTCAAATGTCCAGCTGAGTCTTTCGCTGTTTTGTGACATTTCAAGCGCGCTTGTTGCAACACCGCCTGCGTTAGCAGCCTTGCCGGGCAAGAAGTAAACTCCTTTTTCAAGAAGATAATCTGTAGCTTCCATCGTGGTAGGCATATTTGCACCTTCGGCAACAGCCATAACGCCGTTTGCAACCAATGCTTTTGCATCGTCAAGGTTAAGTTCGTTTTGTGTAGCGCAGGGAAGAGCAATATCGCACTTAACGCTCCAAACGCCCTTGCCTTCGTGATATTCAGCGTTAGGTCTGTAATTCTTATACTCGGTAAGTCTTTGACGACGAACCTCTTTAATCTCTTTAAGAGCGTCTAAATCAATACCGTCTACATCATAAATCCAACCGGTTGAGTCAGAGCATGTAACAACCTTTGCGCCCAACTGCTGTGCTTTTTCAATAGCGTAGATAGCAACATTGCCTGCACCCGATACAACAACTGTTTTGCCCTGCATTGAATCACCGTGGCACTTAAGCATTTCTTCGGTGATGTAAAGCAAGCCGTAACCTGTTGCCTGTGTTCTTGCGAGTGAACCGCCGTATGAAAGACCTTTGCCGGTAAGCACGCCTTCGTAAACGCCCTTGATTCTCTTATACTGACCGAACATATAACCGATTTCTCTTGCACCTG
>JAXJVR010000047.1:0-29083 GCA_036308405.1 Acutalibacteraceae bacterium | reverse complement strand
TGCCGCAATAGAACTTGCAAAGCGCCCCGAAAACGCAGGCAAGACCATTGTTGTGCTTTTACCCGACACAGGCGACAGATATTTGTCTACACCGCTTTTCAACGATTGATTAAAATATAATAAAATACATAAAACCTCAATGATTTTCATTGAGGTTTTATGCTTTAAAAAATAATTTTTACTTGTTGCGTCTTATTTTTCGCCTTACGCGGTTTATGTGCCGTTCAAAATCTCCGCCGTTTATGAATTCGGCAAGCACGAGTTGATTAAAATACGGCACGCTGCACGAATAAAATCCAACGGTTTTTTTGTAGGTTTCTATCATATCTTTAGGCAAAAGCATATACGCCGTTCTTATTGACGGTGAAATCGTTTTTGAAAAGGTGTTAACATATATAACATTTTTTTCACCCGACATTGAAAATACTGTTTCTTCAGGCTTTTTAAGCGGAGTGAATTCAGATTCAAAATCATCTTCGACTATTATTCGGTTGTCCTGCCTTGCCCAACGTATGTATTCGCGCTTTTTTGACGCGTCTGCGCTGACACGGCTTGGATAACTGCGATATGGTGTTATATGTAAGACCGAAGCTATTGTATTTTTTAGTTCTTCGCTTGAAATACCGTCTTTTAAAAGTGAAAGATACAGTGTTTTTACTCCGTTTGCGCGGTATACCTTACCGATTTTTTCGTAAGAAGGATTTTCAAGCGCGTAAATTCGATTTTTGCCGAGCATCTGCACAATAATGCCATATAAGTATTCACTGCCTGCTCCTATTACAATTTGACTGTTTTCGACATCTATACCGCGACTGCGTTTTAAATAACTGCGTATGGCATTTTTAAGCTCGTCACAACCGCTCGAACCGCTTGAGGCAAAAATATCCTCACCGTAATCACTTAATACGCGGCGCACGGTTTTTGCATAAACCGAAAACGGAAAATCATTGTTGTTTTCACAAAAGCGTGCGTGCGCGGCTTCACGCGTCAAACTTATTTCGGGCGAAACAAAGGTGCTGTCGGCAGAGTATGATACAAAGTATCCGCTTCTTTCGCGCGAGTCGATATATCCCTCATCATAAAGCAGGGAATATGCGTGTTCGACAGTTATTACGCTGACACCTATTTCTTCTGCCAAAAGTCTTTTAGACATCAGTTTTGCGCCGTTTGCATATACGCCGTCTACAATATCTTTTTTTATCTGTTCATAAATTTGCAGATAAGCTTTGCCGTTTTCTTTATCAACTGAATATTTCATTTGATATTACAAAAAACTCCTATTTTGATTATTTTAATATTATCAAAATTATTATATACTCAATTTGAGTAAAACTCAAGTATTTTATCTGATTAAAGAAAGGGCATTACCATGCAAAAAAGAGTTGTTGCAATTCACGATATATCTTGCTTCGGTAAGTGTTCGCTTACGGTGGCATTGCCTATAGTATCTGCCGCGGGAATAGAGTGTTCCTGCATACCCACAGCGGTGCTTTCTACACATACGGGCGGTTTTTCGGGATATACTTTTCGCGACCTTACCGAAGATATTGTCCCGATTGCTGACCATTGGAAAAAAGAAAATTTAAGTTTTGATGCGGTTTATACCGGTTATTTGGGTTCTGTAGAGCAGATTGACCTTGTATCTCGTGCGATTGATACCGTAAAAAAAGATAATACTTTACTTATAGTTGACCCGGTTATGGCAGATTTTGGTAGACTTTACGGCGGATTTACGGCGGATTTTCCTAAAGAAATGACGCGCCTTTGCGCTAAAGCCGACATTATTACGCCCAACATAACCGAGGCGTCTTTTATGACCGATATACCCTACGCAGAAGCGCCGCACACTAAAGAATACATAGAGTCTTTAATTTGCGGTTTGCGTAAAATAACAAACGCGAAAACAGTGCTTACCGGTGTGTGCTTTAAATCGGGTGAGATAGGCGTTGCGTGCGGCGACGGTAATAATACCGAATATATATTTACTCCGCAGGTAGACGCCGTTTATCACGGCACGGGCGATGTTTTTGCAAGCGCGCTTACAGCCTCAATTTTAAACGGCAAGTCCTTAAATACTGCAGCGCATATTGCGGCAAAATTCACCGAAAGTTGCATAAAACGAACTAAAGCTGAAATGCCCGATGTTCGTTACGGGGTAAATTTTGAGGCTGAAATACCCACACTTTTAAAATTGCTTGATAAGATATAAAAATAAAAGCTGTTTCGTTTATTGTTGCGAAACAGCTTTTAATATTACTATTATTCTTTTTCGGATTTTGTAACTGCGATTGAAAGGTCGTTAAGTTGAATTTCATCAACGGGACCGGGCGCACCCGACATAAGTTCTGCCGATGTTGCAACCTTGGGGAATGCGATTACATCACGCAGTGAGTCACTGCCGGTCATAATCATACAGAGTCGGTCAAGACCTATACCCATACCGCCGTGCGGTGGAGCGCCGTAACGGAATGCGCCGGTCAAGAATCCGAATTTTTGTTCTGCCTCTTCATCCGAAAGACCGAGCGCTCTGAACATTTGAGACTGAAGTTCGGGGTCGGTTATACGAATTGAACCGCTTGAAAGTTCTGTGCCGTTGAGCACTAAATCGTATGCGTTTGCATAAACCTTTTCGGGCGCGGTTTCAAGATACTGTATACATTCGTCAAGCGGTGCTGTAAACGGATGATGCATTGCGTCCCAATTATTTGTTTCTTCGTTATATTCAAAGAATGGAAATTCGGTAATCCACAAGAAATTGTATTTGTTTTTGGGAATTATATCAAGTTTTTTAGCAACGGTCAAACGAAGCGCGCCAAGCACCGAAAGTGTAATAGGCTTTTTGTCGGCAACTATAAACACAACGTCGCCTTTTTCTGCTTCGATTCGTTCAAGTATAGCAGACATTTCATCATCTGTCATAAATTTTGCAAACGAACAAGTCGGCACATCGTCTACCCAGCGGATAAACGCAAGACCCTTGGCGCCTATGCCTTTTGCCTCTTCGGTTAACTTGTCAATTTCTTTTCTTGTATATGTGTTTACGGCATTTTTTGCTGTAATAGCACGAACAGTTCCGCCGTTTTTAACAGTGTCTGCAAATACACCGAAACCGCAATTTTTGACAATATCCGAAATATCTTTGATTTTCATATCAAAGCGTGTGTCGGGCTTGTCCGAACCGTAATCGTTCATAGCGTCATCATAACGCATACGGGGCAGTGGAGTCGGAATGTCAACATTTAAAACCTCTTTGAACAAGCGTTTAACATAACCTTCGGCAATGTTAAAAATATCATCGCGTTCAACAAAAGACATTTCAAGGTCGATTTGTGTAAATTCGGGCTGACGGTCTGCGCGCAGGTCTTCATCACGGTAGCAACGCGCAAGTTGCATATAGCGGTCAAAACCCGAAAGCATAAGTAATTGCTTATACATCTGCGGTGACTGCGGCAGAGCAAAAAAACTACCCTTGTGTATTCTTGAAGGCACCAAATAGTCACGAGCGCCTTCCGGGGTAGACTTAATTAAAGTCGGGGTTTCAATCTCAATAAAACCGTTTTCGTCAAAATAATCGCGCGTAACCTTTGCTATTTTGTGACGCATTAAAATATTTTTTTGCAAATCACTGCGGCGCAGGTCAAGATAGCGGTATTTAAGACGCAAATCTTCTTTTGCGTTGCTGTTTTCAACGATTTCAAACGGGGGAGTTTTTGACTCGCCCAATACTTTTAATGTGTTTACTTCAATTTCAATTTCACCGGTGGGTATATCGTGATTTACCGATGAGCGCATACGAACAATACCCTTTGCCATAACAACAAATTCACTGCGAAGCGCAAAGGCTTTTTCAAAAATTTCACGGTTGGTATTATCGTCAAATGCTAACTGAACAATACCCGTGCGGTCACGCAGGTCGATAAAAATAAGCGCGCCGAGGTCGCGTTGGCGTTGCACCCAACCGCAGACAACAACTTCGTTGCCGATTTCATTTTTTGTAAGCGTTCCGCAATAATGGGTGCGCTTTAATCCGTTCATTCTGTCGAGTTTCAAAAAAACACCTTCTAAATAATTGAGTCTTCCAAAGAATTTAATGCAGAATCAAGCTTAATCTGCATAAACTGTTCGCTGAAATTATCAAGAGTTACCTCTTTAATTTCACCGGTAACCATATTTTTTATGTTGCATTTGTTGTCGGCAAGCTCGTTATCACCGAGCACGGTGCTGTAAAGCGCGCCGATTTTGTCGGCGTATTTCATTTGAGCCTTAAGACCTCTGCCGCAAACATCACATTGCGCCTCAAAACCGTCACGGCGAAGTGCGGTGCAAAGCGCTGTGGCTTTAAGCGAAGCGCTGTCACCCATTGCCGCGATATAAATATCGCACTTTTTACATTCGGGGAATTCGCTGTTTTGATTTTCAAGAGCCAGCATAAGCCTCTCTATACCCATAGCAAAGCCGAGAGCCGGCACCTGCGGACCGCCCATTTGCTTTACGAGTCCGTCATAGCGTCCGCCTCCGCACACGGTTGACTGCGCGCCGATGTCACCCGAAACAAATTCAAATACGGTTTTTGTATAATAATCAAGACCGCGAACTATTTGCGGATTTACCGTGTATTTAATACCTGCGGCATCAAGGTGCGCCTTTACACCGTCAAAGTGGGTTTGACATTCGTCGCATAAAAAGTCAATAACCTTAGGTGCGTCTTTTGCAATTTCAGAGCATATAGGCGACTTGCAATCAAGTATGCGCATAGGGTTTCGGTTAAGTCTGTCACGGCATGTTTCGCAAAGGTTATCGGCTTTTGAAGCAAAATATTCCGTAAGCGCTTTGTGATAGTTCTTTCTGCATTCGGGACAGCCTATAGAATTTATTTCAAGTGAAATATTCTTGATACCTACGGTTTGGAGCACCTGAAGCGCCAAAGAGATTACCTCGGCATCAGCGGCGGGTGAAGCCGCGCCGAAACATTCAACACCGAATTGGTGAAATTCACGAAGTCTGCCTGCCTGCGGTTTTTCATATCGGTAGCAACCGCCTACATAGCAAACCTTTGACGGCAACGCGCCGTTTACAAGACCGTGTTCTATAACACTGCGCACAACGCCTGCTGTAAGTTCGGGGCGCAATGTTACAGAGCGACCACCCTTATCGTCAAAAGTATACATTTCTTTTTGAACAACATCGGTTGTATCACCGACACTGCGTTTAAAAACTTCGGTGTGCTCAAAAACCGGCACGCGTATTTCGCGAAAGCCGTAAAGCGATGCAATTTCAAGCATTTTGCCCTCTACAAACTGATATTTGTGAGAGTCGGTAGGTAATATATCATTCGTGCCTTTTATGGCGCGGTTAATTTCTGCCATTTTGTTAAAACTTCCCGTCGTGTATATTTTTATGAATTTTTAAGAATTTCGCGCCAATCGAGGTCACCGCGTTCAAGACCGTGAATAAGCACCTCGGCTGTGGCAATGTTTGTTGCAACCGGAATATTATGCACATCGCAAAGGCGTAAAAGAGCCTGCTCGTCAGGTTCGTTGGGCTTTGGATTAAGCGGGTCGCGGAACATCAGTAAAAGGTCGATTTCATCACAGCCTATGCGTGAAGCAATCTGTTGCGCGCCGCCTTGAGAACCTGCTAAAAATCGGGTGATTTCAAGACCGGTTGATTCGGCAACGGTTTTACCGGTAGTGCCTGTGGCTACAAGGTTGTGTCTGCTTAAAATTCCGCAGTATGCAATACAAAACTGCACCATAAGTTCTTTTTTTGCGTCATGTGCTATTAAAGCGATTGTCATCAAATTTGCCCCCTTTAAGCAATTCTTATAAGTTTATATTTTTTTAATTTTAGGTAGCCTGACTTCTTGTCCGCAAAGGCGTTTTGCAATGCGGTATACTGCTTTAAAGCCGCGGCACTTAAAATTGATTGTGTGGTTTATAGGCAACAACATAAGTTCGTCACTTTGAGGCACTATGCCTATAAGTCTGAAACCCGATGTATCTATTATGTCATCAATATTGCTGTATATTTTCTTTTTTATATATTCTGCGCTGAACTTGTTTATTATAAGCCGCGGCGGAATTTTAAATTCGCCTAATGCAGAGCATACCGCGCCCGCATCGCGAACGGAAACAGGGTCGGGGTTGCACACAGCCAAAAACTGTGTGTCACTGCCGAGCGCCGAATAAAGCGAAAAGTCCATTCCTGCAGGAAAATCAAATAAAACAACATCATACTGCGCTTTAACCCGATTTGCAAAATCGGACAAAGCCTCGCTTTTTATAAGACCTATTTCGCGCGGCGCAGGAACAACGCTTATAAGCGGATGATTAGGCACTGTGTAAACAGCGTCTTCAAACGGGTGACCGCAAAGCACATCGGCAAGGTCAAAAACAATGTTGCCGTCAACCCCTAAAATAAGGTCAAGGCAACGAAGCCCCTCATCCATATCTACAAGCAAAACGCTCTTTCCCATTTTTGAAAATGCTAAAGCCAAAGCGCTTATAACGGTAGATTTGCCCGTTCCGCCTTTGCCCGAAGTTGTCGCTATGCAAATGCCCATAAACGCTCACCAGCCTTTAAAACACACTTTTCAAAATATTTTATCACAAAAGGCATTTTATGTCAATTGAATAACCTAATAAAACAGGATGAAAATTATTCAATAACGGTAAAAGGAACTACCGTTTGAGCGCTGTTTTCGCCTGCAGAGAAATATGAGTCAAGAATTTGACGGACCAAATTACCCGAAGCATAGGTTGAAGAACCGTGTTCAAGCACTACTGATATGGCAATTTCGGGGTTATCATAGGGCGCAAACACAATAAATGTTGAGTGGTCGGCTTTGCCCTCAACCTGCGAAGTTCCGGTTTTACCGCCTATTTTTATGGGATAATCACCAAGCGCCGCATGACCGGTGCCGTCTACGGTAACTGAAAGCATACCCTCTTTAATAGAAGAAATTGTGCTTTGCTTAAGACTTACGGTATTAAGCACAACAGGTTCACAGTTGTCATAGGTTTCGGTCATATCGTATGATACTATTTTGTCTATAAGCGTCGCTTTGTAGTGCGTGCCTCCGTTAGCAAATGTTGCAACATAATTTGCAAGCTGAAGCGGTGTAAAGGCATTTAACTGACCTATTGCAATTTGCAAAGTGTCACCGCCGAAGCCGTTGCTTGTCGGCTCTATCAATATACCTGCGCTGTCATTTACCTCAACGCCGGTTTTAACGCCGAGACCGAATTGTTTATAATAATCGGTAAGCGTAATAGCGCCTACTCTGCGTCCTAATTCAAAAAAGAAATAGTTACAGCTTTTTGAAAGCGCCATTGTTAAATTCATATTTCCGTGATAATGCATACAAGACGGTCTGAAATCATTGAAATAGTCATAGGTCCTTTTACAAAAAATCAATTCACCGTTTGTATAAAGATTATTTTCAAGAGCCGCCGCCGCAACAATAGGCTTTATGGTAGAGCCTATAGGGTATACGCCCTGAAATGCGCGGTCTGTAAGCGGATTTGACGGGTCGGCAAGCAGGGCATCATAATTTTCGGACATGGTTGCAGTATCATAGGTGGGGTAGTTTGCCGAAGTGATAACACCGCCGGAGTTAATGTCAATTACAACCGCGGCTGCTGCCGTTGCCGTTCCGCCTTCGCTTTGAAGCGTTCTTACGGTGTTTGCAAGCGCGTCTTGCACGGTGCGTTGCATTTTTGCATCTATTGTAAGCATTACGGTTTTGCCTGCAATGGGCGCTTTTGTTACCTCTTGGTTAACAATATTACCGTCATTGTCAATATAATAAGTTATTTCACCGTCGGTGCCTCTTAAATATTCTTCTGCGTAGTATTCTATACCGCTTTTACCTACTTTATCATCATAAGAATAACCGCGTTCTTTATAATTTTCACCGCCGTTCCAATCTTCTTCAAAGATAGGACCTACCGTGCCTATAAGGTTAACGGCAAGTGAGGTGTCGGGGTATTGTCTGAAAGGCACAACCTCTACCGAAACACCCGAAAGCATAAAGTTGGATTCCGAGATTTTACGCATAAGTTCGGTTGAAATATCCTCGGCAAAAGTAAACGGATATGAAATAGAAAAATCGGCGATTTCCATACTGTAGCGAACGCCCATTATTTTGCGCTGTTCATCTACACTGTAATTTTCAAGTTCGTATCTTTCTACAAGGTGTGTAAAACAGTTCTCTGCTGTAGCATAATCGGCAAGGTCTAATACTTTTATAAGTTTTGCATTCGACTCATCTTCTTTAAACGCGTAAGGCGCAGAATATTCCATAGGCAGTTTATCGGTGTGTTCTGTGCCGCTGTTGTCAAGCAAATTTATAAGGCTTAAAATAATGTCGTTAAGGTCATCGCCTACATAGGCTTTGTTAAACACAATATTATAGCCGTCGCGGTTGACGGCTATCTGTCTGCCGTAGCGGTCAAGAATTTCACCGCGCGGCGCTTTAAGCACCGCTTTTCTGACGGATGTGCTTCCGTTTGCAAGCGAAGAATACTCCGAAGCCTTAACAATTTGAATGGAGTATATTCTTGCCGTATACAGTAAAAGAACCAATATCATAATTATTGACAGCACTGTAAGGGCTGTTTGGTGTTTCTTTTTAAACGGCACTTAAAATCACCTTCGTTTCTGCCGTTATTTTTTATAAATAAAATAGAATTTGTTGTAAAGAGCTTTTTCAAGATAGTAAAGCGGAATTATAAATACCGAAGTATAAAGCGAACCCGGCAGTGCAAAGCGCATTAAGTAGTTAAGATTTTCACTCAAAGAGAGTGAAAACGCAAAACAGAAAATCCAGCGCGTAAGAAAATAGAAAACACTGCACAAGAAGCAAAGAGTAAAAGCCGCAAAAATATTATTATTAAATAAGTGCTTTGCGATTAAAGATACCGCAAGCGCCGTAACCATAAAAATTATTGCATTAAAACCCTGCGGAGTGCTTGATACGCAGTCAAGAAAAACACCTACCGTAAGACCTGTAAAAGCCGCGGTAAGTTCCGAAGAAAACATACAGCAGGCAACTATAAGGGCGAGCGGAAGCAGGGGAGTAGCGTTGCGGATTTTAATTTCAAAAACTGTATTATACTGAAATAAAATCAAAATTATAAAAAATACGGCATTTATAATTCTTAAAGTTAAAACTTTTTTTCTGTCGGTCATAGCGTTATTTTTCGCCCCCCACGGTTATTCCGCCCTGACCTTCAAAAGAAGTTATAACCATTACCGAGCGAATTTCTTCAAAATCGGCAAAAGGCTTTATTTCGGCATAAATAGAGGTGTTATATTCGTCAACGCCGATATTTTTAACCGAGCCTACAAGCAAACCTTCGGGGAAAATGCCTTCGCCCGATGTTACTATATAGTCACCTACGGCTACCGTGCACGACCTTGAAAGATTGCCGAAACGGCAAAGACCGTTTTGCGCAAGTGTTAAAGAGCCGGTTACAATACCCGAATCGTTAGTTCGGTTGTCAATAGCGCCGAGTGTAATATCATGACTTAATATTGTAGTTACTTTGCTTGATGTAAGACCAACTTCGGTTATGTAGCCTACAACTCCGCTTTCGGTTATAACGGGGTCGTAAAGCGAAATATCTGAAGCCGAACCCTTGTTGATGGTAAAACCGCCGTATGGGTCGGCAGGGTCTTTGGCAATTATATTTGCATCGGCAAATTTAAAATCGGGATGATTTTCTTTTATTTCAAGGTAATCTTTATAAAAATTGTTTTCGGACAAAATCTCTTCATAATCGGCGACCTTATTTTGCAGTTCATCTATCTGTGCTTTAAGTTCGGCGTTTTCAAGACTTAATTTATTGCCGTCGCTGTAAGCGTCAAAAAAATCGTTTACCGCGTTTGAAACACTTGAAGCAATACTGCGAAAGGGAGCTGATATTATGCTTGCAATGTCGGTTTGGGGCGACATTCTTTTTCCGATAAACACAAAAGAAACTGTTACCAACACAACTGTTAAAAATACAGCAACTATTATTTTAAACTGTTTGCTGCGAAGAAAGAAACGCATTTTCTTATCTCCTTATTATAAATTACTTAATTATCTGAATCTTTTTCCTCTGCGGAATACATAGTTCTGAAAACCGCTGTCGGCTTCAAGGCGTTTTGCGGTTCCGAGCACTACGCAGTCAAGCGGATTTGCCGCAACGGTTACCGGCATGCCGGTTTCTTCGGCAATCAGTTCGGCAAGTCCGCGAAGCAGCGCCGTGCCGCCTGCCAAAGTTATTCCGCTGTCAATAATATCCGCCGAAAGTTCCGGAGGTGTTTTTTCAAGAGTTGAGCGAATGGCGTCGATTATCTGTGAAATCGGGTCAACCATTGCATTGCGCACTTCTTCGGAAGTTATAACAACATTTTTAGGCAGACCGTCAACTACATTACGACCCTTGATTTCAATAGAAGTTTCGCCTTCGTAGGGTTTTGCCGAGCCTATGTCGATTTTAATCT
The DNA here is from genome assembly GCA_036308405.1 of Acutalibacteraceae bacterium. Lineage (GTDB taxonomy): Bacteria > Bacillota > Clostridia > Oscillospirales > Acutalibacteraceae > UBA737. Next base: position 18,589 of record JAXJVR010000047.1, on the reverse strand, counting down.
GCTCGGCGGTGCGCTCGCCTATTAGCAATTTATGCTTTTTACGCATATAGTTTATAATTGCTTCGTCAAGGTCATCGCCGGCTATTCTTAAAGACTGTGCCGTAACTATATCACCGAGTGATATAACGGCAATTTCGCTTGTGCCGCCGCCTATATCGACAATCATATTACCTGTGGCTTCCCACACGGGAAGACTGGCACCGACAGCCGCAGCCATAGGCTCTTCTACAAGGTCAACATCATAAGCGCCTGCTTGTTTAGCGGCATCATAAACCGCGCGGCTTTCAACCTCGGTTACACCGGCGGGCACGCATATAACCATACGGACTCTTGAAAAGAAAGAGCCTTTAAGCGCTACGCTTACAAATCTTTTAAGCATTGCGGCGGTTACATCAAAATCGGCAATAACGCCGTCTTTAAGCGGACGAACTGCCACTATTGAACCCGGGGTTCTGCCTATCATCTCTTTTGCTTCTGTGCCTACGGCGCGAACTGCGTCATTACGCACATCATAAGCCACAACCGACGGCTCACGCATTATTATTCCCTTGCCTTTTACGCACACAAGCGTATTTGCGGTGCCAAGGTCAACACCTATATCTCTTGTAAACATAAGTAACTCCCCTAAAAAATTATTTTAACTCGGTATTTTGCGGAACTATTAAATGTATTGCCGACGGCATATTGGTAAGGGTGACGGCGTCTTTTCCCTCGGCGTATTCGCCGTCAAGCGTCCAGGCGACATCTGCGCCACCTGTTACGGTAACCTCATGAGCATGGAAAAACTCAATGCCGTCGCGCTCTAAATCTTTGCGCAAAATTCCGTCAACAATAGATTGAAACTGCAGTATGCTTGTCGGATTTTTTATAAGCAAAACTTCAAACTTACCGTCATTTAATTTTACTACCGAATCGCTGAATTTAACGATTCCGCCTACCGACATAGAATTTGAAACCGCGCCGAAAAGAAAGTCGCCTTCGATTTCGCGGTCATCACATATAAATTTAAGATGTATCGGCTTTATATTGCTTAAACTTTTAATGCCCTGAAAAAAATATGCCGCCTGACCTAAAACATTTTTAATTTCCTGCGGAGCGGAATATGACGCATCTGTAAACGCGCCGAAAGACGCAGTATAAGAAAAATATTTGTCATCAAATTTTCCTATGTCAAGGTCGGTTTCGGCGCCGATTACAACATCTTCGGCAGCTTTTATCGCATTCCTTGAAATTTTAAGACCCGAAGACCACTCGTTTAAAGTGCCGAGCGGAATGTAACCGAGTGTGCATTTAATGCCCGAATGCATAATGCCGGTTATAACCTCGTTTAAAGTTCCGTCACCGCCGCAGACTACTATGCGGTCAAATTCATCCTGCTTTAAGGACTCGGCTTTTACGGTGGCGTCACCGCGCGATTTGGTAGGGTAAACCGTAACCTCGTAGTCGGCGTTTGAAAAAATTTGCACTATTTTTAAAAGGTCATTTTTAATTTTTGCTTTACCTGAACAGGGGTTTGCTATTATAAGCAATTTCTTTTCTTGCATAAATAAATCCACCTATCTGTAATTTATCGGCAATGTCGCAGTCGCATTAAGCGAAGCATCTGCCGTATTTCCGCTTAAGTATTCGTAATAACCCTGAACCCCTACCATTGCCGCGTTGTCACCGCAGTATTTAAGGCTTGGGTAATAAAGATTTATACCTCTTGCCTTGCATTCTGCCTTTGCTCTTGCGCGCAATTCGGAGTTTGCCGAAACACCGCCTGCAAGCACCAGCGTTTTATGGTTTGTCTTTTGAAGCGCCGCCATTGTTTTATCTATAAGTATGTCGCAAACCTTTTGACGCACGGTTGCCGCAAGAACGGGAACATCGATTTCTTCGCCCTTTTGGGTTTTATTGTGAACCATATTTATAACGGCTGTTTTAAGTCCCGAAAAACTGAAGTCAAATTCGTTTTCGGTGTGAGGATATGGCAGAGGATATTTTTTAACATCTGCATCAGTCGCTATCTTATCAAGATTTACACCGCCCGGATATGAAAGGCCCAATACTCGCGCCGTTTTGTCAAAACATTCGCCTGCGGCATCATCGGTTGTTCTGCCTATCGGGTTAAATGCGGTATAGTCGCAAACTTCGGTTATGATGGTGTTACCGCCCGATACCGTAAGGCACAAAAACGGCGGTTTAAGTTCGGGCGCGTCAATATAGTTTGCCGCTATGTGCGAGCGCAAATGATGCACCGGTATAAGCGGAACATTAAGCGAAGCCGATAACCCTTTTGCAAAGTTAACGCCCACAAGCAACGCGCCTATAAGACCGGGAGCAAATGTTACGGCTACGGCGTCAATGTCGCTGTAGGTAATACCCGCCTCTTTAAGCGCCTCGTCACACACCCGACTTATTGACTCGGTATGTCTTCGCGAAGCAATTTCGGGCACAACTCCGCCGTAAATGCGGTGTTCGGCTATTTGTGTTGCGACTATGTTAGAAAGAATATTTCTGCCTTCGGTTACAGCAACCGATGTTTCGTCGCAAGAAGATTCTATTGCTAAAATTTTCATAAAATATCACTCTGTATCTGAATTAAATCTTTTGGTCATAATTAAGGCGTCTTCGACGGGATTTGTGTAAAAGCGTTTGCGCATACCCACGGTTTCAAACCCAAGCTTTTTATAAAGCGAAACGGCAGCCTCGTTTGATACCCGCACTTCAAGTGAAATAAATTCAAGTTCGGACTTGCTGCCTGATATTACATACCGAAGCAAAGTTTCGCCGATACCTTTTCGCCTGAAAGGCGGAAGCACCGCAACATTCGTTACATAACCTTCGCCTGCGATTTTTGAAATGCCCATATAGCCTGCAAACGTATGGTTTATGCGCGCTATATAAAATTCTGTGCCTGCGTTTAAAGACTCTGTTATAGATTTTTCGCTCCAAGGGTCCGAAAAAGACTGCCTTTCTATATCGGCAATTACCGCGCAGTCGCACGCTTGCGCGCGAGTTACGGTTATGTCAGAAAAAAAGCCTTGCTCAATAAGCGCGTCAATGCCCGAAAAAATGTCGTCGCGGCATTTTCGGTAGGTTTCAACACTTAATCCGAACGGGTCGGAAATACCGCCGTTTAAGACATATACATTATCGGGGCTTGCGCCGAACAGTATAAGCATTTGTCGGTGTTGCTCGGTCATACAAATTATTTTGTCCGCCGATTTTATTTCATCCGGTGTTATGCTTTTTGAGATATGATTTTTTAAATCAATTCCTTTTTCAAGCATAACGGCAACAGATTTTTCATTTGCAGGTTCTCCCGCACTGAAACCGCGGCTTATAACCGAAACATCAGTTAGATTTTTAGATTTTAAATAATACTCTGCCATAGGACTTCGGCAGGTATTACCCGTGCATACAAAAATTATATTCATCAGTCTTTTGCCTCAAGCCAGGTCTTGCCGCTGTGCGCGTCTACTTTAAGTTCTACTGCAAGTTTTGCGGCAGATTTCATTTCTTCTTCAAGTATTTTGCATACGGCAAAACTGTCTTCTTGTTTACATTCTACTATAAGTTCATCGTGAACCTGCAATATAAGTTTTGCATCGGGAATTTCTTTTTCAAGACGGTCATTAACCCTTATCATAGCAATTTTTATAATATCGGCGGCAGTGCCTTGTATGGGGGCGTTGCGCGCAACGCGTTCTCCGAAAGCGCGTAACATACCGTTAGATGCCGAAAGTTCGGGCAAATAACGCCGTCTGCCGAAAAGGGTAGATACATAACCGTCTGCTTTTGCTTGATTTATGGTGTTTTCCATATAAGAGGCAATGCCTTTATATGTTTCAAGATAATTTTTTATATATGTGTCGGCTTCTTTGCGGCTGACGCCTATATCTTTTGAAAGTGAAAACGCGCCTATTCCGTAAACTATGCCAAAGTTAACCGCTTTTGCACGACTGCGCATAACGGGCAACACCATATCAATAGGAATATTAAACACCTGTGATGCGGTTACGGTGTGAATATCGGTATCACTTTTAAATGCGTCTATCATCACGGGGTCGTTTGCCATAGACGCGAGCACGCGCAGTTCTATTTGTGAGTAGTCCGCATCACACAAAACCGAGCCGTCGGGCGCTTTGAAAAAGCCGCGCAAGACTTTGCCCTCTTCGGTTTTGACCGGAATATTTTGAAGATTTGGTTCAAGTGAGCTTATTCTGCCGGTTCTTGCTTCGGTCTGATTAAATGTTGAGTGTATTCTGACGTCTTCGGCAACAGCCGAGAGCAGTCCGTCACAATAGGTTGATTTAAGTTTTGCAAGCTGTCTGTATTGCAAAATCATATCAACTATCGGGTAGTCATAACGCAAATCTTCAAGCACATCGGCGCTTGTGCTGAAACCGCTTTTGGTTTTCTTTTTTGCAGGCAGTCCCAATTTTACAAACAAAATCTGTCCTAACTGTTTGGGTGAATTTATGTTAAATTCTTCGCCTGCCATGCTGTAAATTTCGGCAGTTATTTCTTTTATTTGTTCATTAAGTTTTGCTGAATATTCTTTAAGGCCTTCGCAGTCAACAAGAAAACCTCGTGTTTCCATAAGCGAAAGCACACGCGCCAAAGGCACTTCTATGTTATAAAGCAAGTCAAGCTGACCGCTTTTAGTAAGCGCATTTGTGAGTCCGTCACAGCAAGCGGCAAACTTTGCCGCGTTTATAACAAGCTGTTCTTCGCAGTTTTGAACATTTACAGCAGAGCCGTATTCCGTAACAATGCGTTCAACAGAATAATCCGACGCCGACGGATTGCAAAGATACGCCGCAAGCATAGCGTCAAATTCTACCGATACGGTTTTAGGGTATTTTTTGTAAAGATTTTTATAATCATATACGCGCTTTTTAATATCTTTGTTTTCTAATATCAAAGCAAGTTCGTCTTCACTTAATTTGCAGACAACACCACCGCTTACAGCGGCAAAGCCGGTATCATCAATGTAAATATCGGCATGAGTTTGAATTCTTGAAATATCACCCACGGTAAACACCGAAGTGTCATCTTGTTTTGCTTCCGATTGAGACACGGGTGTAATGCCCATCTTTTCCATAAGTTTGAAAAATTCAAGCTTTGTCATAAGTTCGGCGAGTTTTTTGCGGTCTATATCTTTAATTTTATAATCTTCGGTTTTGCTGCCGATAGGCGCTTCGCGGTTTATAGTGCCGAGAGTTCGGCTTAAAAAAGCATTTTCTTTGCCGAGCGACAGTTTGTTGCGCACGCCGTCTTTAATATCAAGTTGCTCTAAATTTTCGTAAATACAGTCGATGCTGTGATATTTGGTTATAAGGTCGGTGGCTGTTTTTTGACCTATACCGGCAACACCGGGTATATTGTCGGACGAGTCGCCCATAAGCGCCTTAAGCTCTATCATTTCATCGGGGGTAAGACCGTAATCTTCAAAAAGCTTTTCTTTGGTGTAATCGGTGATTTCGGGGTGACCTGCCTTTGTAACGGTAAGTAAAACACGGGTAGTGTCCGACACAAGCTGAAGCGAATCGCGGTCACCGGTGGCTATAACACAACTGTCACCGCTTGCTTCGGCATTTTTGGCAAGTGTGCCTAAAATGTCGTCTGCTTCGTAACCTTCACACTCAATATAGCTGTATCCTGCAAAGGTAAGCCATTGCTTTAATATCGGGAATTGGCTTAAAAGTTCGGGCGGTGTAGCGCGGCGTCCGGCTTTGTATTCGCCATACATTTTGTGCCTGAAAGTAGGCGCTTTAAGGTCAAATGCCACCGCGACACAGTCGGGTTTTTCTTTTTCAAGCAGTTTATTTAAAATGTTTATGAAACCGTAAACGGCATTGGTATACTGACCGTCTTTTGAAGAAAGCAGTTTTATTCCGTAAAAAGCACGGTTAATTATGCTGTTGCCGTCGATTGCCAACAGTTTCAAACAACATCACTCCTAATTATATATAAGTATATTTATTGTATCATCTTTAACCCGATTTGTCACTACTTAATTTTAAAAATTGACAGAAAATTCATTTTTAGTTATAATAACTTATTATGAAGATAAAAAACATTGAAATTAAAGGCTTTGCGGCACTGGCGCCCATGGCGGGTGTTGCCGACAGAGCTATGAGAGAAATTTGTGCGCAACACGGCGCAGGCTTTACAGTAGGCGAACTTACAAGCGCAAAGGGCGTTGCAAGGGGTGATAAAAAATCAGCGCGGCTGCTTGAGTGCTTTAAAAGCGACGCAGTTTGCGCGTCACAGCTTTTCGGGCGCGAACCGCAAACTATGGCGCAAGCCGCTTTGCACGCTCAAGAGTTTAACCCCGACTTTATTGATATAAATATGGGGTGCCCCGCACCTAAAGTTGCAGGTCACGGCGGCGGCAGTGCGCTTATGAAAGAACCCGAACTTGCCGCAAAAATAGTGCAAGAGGTTGTAAAAGTGTCAAGCGTGCCTATTACGGTTAAAATTCGTTCCGGTTGGGACAGCGACTGCCTTAACGCGCCTGAACTTGCAAAAATGTGCGAGGCGGCGGGCGCGGCTGCAGTAACCGTTCACGGCAGAACGCGAAAACAAATGTATGCTCCTCCTGTTAATTACGATATAATTCGCGATGTAAAAAACGCAGTTAAAATACCCGTTATTGCCAACGGCGATGTAAAAGATGCCGAAAGTGCAAAATTTATGTATGAGTATACCGGTTGCGACTATGTTATGGTTGGCAGAGGCGCGCAGGGCAATCCGTTTGTTTTTGATGAAATAAACGCTTTTTTCGAGGGCAGAAGCTATACTCCGCCTACGCTTGAAGCTCGGTTTGAAACTTGTATGCAACAAATCGAACTTATGTATAAGTATAAGGGTGAGCATATTGCGGTTTTAGAGTCAAGAAAGCACGCCGCTTGGTATTTAAACGGACTGAACGGCGCGGCTTCGCTCAGGCGTATGTGCGGTGAAATATCCTGCATTGACGATGTTAAAACAATATTTGAAAAAGCTCTTGAACAAAATCCGGATATGTGATAAAATAACAAAGTTAAAAAAGTAAAAATGAATTTTAAAGAGGGTTAAAATTTATGTCAGGACATTCAAAGTGGAACAATATTAAACGCAAAAAAGAAAAAACCGATGCGGCTAAAGCTAAAATTTTTACAAAAATCGGACGTGAAATTTCGGTTATAGTAAAGGCAGGCGGACCTAACCCGCAGGAAAACAGCAAACTTAAAGACGCCATTGCAAAAGCAAAGGCTAACAATGTGCCTAACGATAATATTGAAAGAATTATCAAAAAGGCCGCAGGTGAGGGCGGCGCTAACGAATACGAAGAGTTGATTTACGAAGGCTACGGTCCGTGCGGAGTTGCTGTTGTTGTTGAAACTCTTACCGATAACCGCAACCGCACCGCAGGCGAGATGCGTCACTACTTTGACAAATGCGGCGGCAATTTGGGTCAATCGGGCTCTGTTATGTTTATGTTTGACCGCAAGGGCGTTATTGTTATTGAGGGCGAAGGTCTTGAAGAAGACACCGTTATGGAGGATGCTCTTAACGCCGGCGCAGATGATTTCAGCTTTGACGGCGATGTATTTGAAATAACTACAGAGCCTAACGATTTAGGCGCAGTTCGCGATGCTTTGGAAGAAAAGGGATATTCTTTCATTTCTGCCGAAGTGCAGTATATTCCGCAAACCACTACCGCTATTGATGACCCTGATTTACAGGCAAAAATGGAAAAACTTATTGATATGCTTGAAGAAAATGACGATGTTCAGGAGATTTGGCACAACTGGGAAATGCCTGACGAAGAATAACGGCATACCAATGATTTAACCACAATATATAGTGATTATCAAAAACGGCAGATACTATATCTGTCGTTTTTGTTGTTAAAATGAACAGAAAAAATCTTTAAATTTGTAACTTTTGCAAAAAACACAATATTTTGTGCTTTTGCCTATTGACCGACACAATAAAGTGTGATACAATGCATAAGCAACAAAAATTTATAAACATTTTTATAAATCAAGATTTTTATTTACTTTTATGGAGATGTGACAATATGAAAATAATTAAGCGAAGCGGTGCAGAGGTTGTTTTTGACCCGCAAAAAATTATAATTGCTATAAGCAAGGCTAACGAAAGCGTTGTGCCAAGCGAGCGTATGAGCGAAATACAAATCAAGCGCATTGCCGAAGATGTCGAGTCGGCTGCCGCTAATATTAACCGTTCTTTAAGCGTCGAAGAAATTCAGGATATGGTCGAAGACCAAATTATGAATCAGCGCGCATTCAGCGTGGCGCGCCGTTATATAACCTACCGTTATAACCGTGCGCTTATCCGTAAATCAAACACTACCGATGAACAGATTTTAAGTCTTATTGAGTGCAATAATGAAGAGGTTAAGCAGGAAAATTCTAACAAAAACCCAACTGTTAACAGCGTTCAGCGCGACTATATGGCGGGTGAGGTAAGCAAGGATATTACAAAGCGTATACTTTTGCCTGCAGATATTGTAGAGGCTCACGAAAACGGTCTTATACACTTTCACGATGCCGATTATTTTGCACAGCATATGCACAACTGCGACCTTGTAAACCTTGAAGATATGCTTCAAAACGGCACTGTAATAAGCGGAACACTTATCGAAAAACCGCACAGTTTTTCTACTGCGTGCAACATAGCAACGCAGATTATAGCTCAAGTGGCTTCTTGTCAGTATGGCGGTCAGAGCATAAGCCTTGCGCATCTTGCACCTTTTGTTGATATAAGCCGTAAAAAAATTCGTGCCGAGGTCGTAGCCGAGTTTAAAGAAATCGGTGAAGAAATTTCCAATGAAAAAATCGACAAAATTACCGAGCGCCGTCTGCTTCAGGAAATTCGCAAGGGCGTTCAGATGATACAATATCAGGTTGTAACCCTTATGACCACTAACGGACAGGCACCGTTTGTTACCGTATTTATGTATCTTAACGAGGCTAAAAACGAGCGCGAACGCGAAGACCTTGCTTTAATTATAGAAGAAACCTTGCGTCAGCGCTATGAAGGCGTAAAAAATGAAAAAGGCGTTTGGATTACACCGGCTTTCCCGAAACTTATTTATGTTTTGGAAGAGGATAATATCCGTGAAGGCACTAAATATTGGTATCTTACAAAACTTGCTGCAAAGTGCACCGCTAAACGCATGGTGCCCGACTATATATCCGAAAAAATAATGCTTCAAAACAAGATTGACAAAAACGGTGAGGGTCACTGTTATACCTGTATGGGTTGTCGCAGTTTCTTAACACCTTATGTTGATGAAAACGGCAAGCCTAAATATTACGGCAGATTTAATCAGGGCGTTGTTACCGTGAATCTTGTTGATATAGGTCTTTCGGCAAACGGCGATTTAGATAAATTCTGGGAGATTTTTGACAGCCGTATGGATTTGTGCCACAGAGCATTACAGGCGCGTCATGAGCGTCTTACCGGCACTCTGTCTGACGCCGCGCCTATTCTTTGGCAACACGGCGCGTTGTTGCGCCTTAAAAAAGGTGAAACTATCGACAAATACCTGCACGGCGGTTATTCAACCCTTTCGCTCGGTTATGCAGGCCTTTGGGAGTGCGTATATTCGCTCATAGGTAAAAAACTTACAGAACCCGAGGGCAAAGAACTCGGCCTTGAAATAATGAAAAAGCTTAACGAGTATACTGCAAAATGGAAAGCCGAAGAAGATATCGACTATTCGCTTTACGGCACTCCGCTTGAAAGCACTACCTACAAATTTGCAAAATGCCTGCAAAAGCGTTTTGGTATAGTAAAAGGTGTAACCGACAAAAACTATATTACAAACAGCTATCATATTCATGTAACCGAGCCTATTGACGCATTTGAAAAGTTGGCTTTAGAGTCTGAATTTCAGGCGCTTTCGCCCGGCGGCGCAATATCTTATGTTGAAGTGCCCGATATGAAAAACAACATTGACGCTGTGCTTTCGGTTATGCAGTTTATATATGACCATATTATGTATGCCGAGCTTAACACAAAAAGCGACTACTGTCAGGTTTGCGGATGGGACGGCGAAATTGAAATAATAGAGGATGCCGACGGCAAACTCATTTGGCGTTGCCCCAACTGCGGTAATACCGACCAGGATAAAATGAATGTTGCCCGCCGCACCTGCGGATATATAGGCACACAGTTCTGGAACCAAGGCAGAACGCAGGAAATTCAGGAGCGCGTTTTGCATCTGTAAAAAATTATTGATATGCTTAATTTATGTTGCAGTAAATCAACAGCTCCCTCTGACGAGGGAGCTGTCACCTATAGGTGACTGAGGGAGAGAAAAGCGTGAATTTAACGGTATTAGCGTCATTTCTCTCCCTTCGAGTTTGCTTTGCAAACCCACCTCCCTCGTCAGAGGGAGGCATGATTACTACTGTATTTTTAATTTTATAAATATTGGTTTTTCTTTTTTCAGCCTTTTAAACGGGAGACTTTATTATGCATTACGGAACAATAAAAAACTGTGATATTGCAAACGGCATAGGCGTGCGCGTAACGCTGTTTGTTTCGGGTTGCCGAAACATGTGTAAAAACTGTTTTCAACCGCAGACTTGGGATTTTAGTTACGGTGAAGAATTTACAAAACAAACCGAAGATTATATATTGGATTTGCTAAAACCCGACTATATAAGCGGACTTACCCTTTTGGGCGGTGAGCCGTTTGAACAAGAAAATCAGCGTGAACTGCTTCCGTTTATAAAACGCGTTAAGTCGGTATATCCGGAAAAAACCATATGGTGCTTTTCGGGCTTTACGCTTGATGAAATGCTGTCGGGCACGGCGCGTTGTTGTTGCGAGGTTACAAAAGAAATGCTGTCTTATATAGATATACTTGTAGACGGCAGATTTATAGAAGAGCAAAAGGATATATCTTTGCGTTTTCGCGGTTCGCGCAATCAGCGTATAATCGACCTTGCCCCAACGCTTAAAACGGGCGAGATTGTTTTGTGGAAAGAACCGTCAAAAGAATTTTAATTATTTAATATGTTTTTATTCCCCCCGAAGATTTTTTCTTCGGGGGTTTGTTCTATATAGGACTTGTCTTTCATAAACTGTATTAAAGTCAAAGGACAAGGACGGTGAAATATGAACTGTGAGTTTGACAGAGCGATTTTGTCGCTTTCGGATAATTTGAAAAGAACTTTTGAATTTATACCGCAGGACATAAAACAAAAGTGCGAAGAAATACGGTTGCGCGCAGGCCTTCCGGTTTGTATTACGGTAAGGGGCAGAACATTTTTTATAGAAAAAGACGGTTCTGTTACAGATGTTTTGCAAAAAAATGCGCTGAAAGCCGAAAAAGAAGATATTAAACAAACGCTTTTGTTGCTTTGCAATAATTCGGTCTATCTGCACGAGAACGAGATAAAGCACGGGTTTATATCACTGCCCGGCGGCAATCGCGCAGGTGTGTGCGGTGTGTTTAATACTGACGGAATGTTGGTTGATGTAACATCTTTAAATATTCGCATAGCACGTCAAATTTTTGATTGCGCTTTGCCGTTGCTTAAAGCTTTTGACGGCGGAGGAATGTTAATCGCAGGTCCGCCCGGAAGCGGCAAGACCACGGTTTTGCGCGATTTGATAAGGCTTTTATCAAACGGCTTGTCGGGCAGTTATAGGCGAGTTGCGGTTATTGACAGCCGAGGTGAAATTTCGGGAGGCTTCGGCAGTGAACACGCCAATGATTTAGGTGCAAACACCGATGTTTTATATACCGCCGACAAGGCAAAAGGCACACAAATTGCGCTTCGCACAATGTTTCCCGATATAATTGCTTTTGATGAAATAGGCACCACCGCAGAACTTGACAGCGTTCGCGATTGTTTTAATGCGGGTGTAAGCATAATAACAACGGCGCATTGTCTTGATTTTTCGGATATAATCAGGCGGCGCGTAACCGCAGATATTATAAAAAGCGGAGCTGTGTCAAAAGTTGTATGTCTTGACCGAAAACAAGGTCTTCCGCCTAAAATTTTATCTGTTAAGGAACTGTTTGAAAATGCGGTTTGTTAAGGTGCTCGGCATAGGGTTTGTGGTTTTAAGTTGCACCTTTGCAGGCTTTCTTAAAAGCCGCGCGGTAATACGCCGAAAGGATAATTTGGCGGACTTTTGTTCGGGTCTTGAAATGCTTTACGAATACATATCACAAGGTTTGTCAGGACTTGAAACTGCGCTTGAAAAGGCATTTTTTAAGTGTGATTTTTTAAGTTTTGACGGAAACGCACCTATTTTTAACGACTGTTGCCTAACACCCGATGAAAAAACCGATATAACAAATTTTTTTAAAGAGACAGGTCATTCGGCAAAAAAATTTGACCTTGACCGCATAAACGCTTTTAAAACTGTTATGACACAGCATTATAACGAAGCGCTGGCAGAGACAAAACAAAAATGTAAATTGTGGCAAACCGGTGGAATTTGTATAGGACTTATAGTCGGAATATTGCTTATTTAAGAAAACAAGAGGTAAAAATATGGATGTAGATTTTATTTTTAAAATAGCCGCAATAGGTATTATTGTTACGGTGCTTAATCAACTGCTTGTGCGCTCGGGAAGAGAGGAGCAGGCTATGCTTACCACACTTGCAGGGCTTGTTGTTGTGCTTCTTATGGTGGTCGGCGCAATATCCGAACTGTTTACTACCGCGAAGGGTTTGTTCGGACTGTGAGCAGCGATTTTATAAAAATAGTCATACTTATAATAATTGCGGCTGTTTTTGCGGTTTTAATTAAAACGCATTTGCAGGAATACGCTTTTTTGCTTATACTTGCTGTTGTCTGTTCGGTGCTTGTTATGATTTTTACGGATATGTTTCCGCAAATACAAAAACTGCGTAATATTTTTGAATCGGGCGGAAATATCGGCGCATATTTTTCGGTAGCGCTTAAAGCGCTCGGAATATCATACATAACCGGCTTTGCGGTAAATGTCTGCCGCGATTTCGGGCAGACTGCACTCGCTCAAACGGCTGAAATTGCCGGCAAAGCGGCAATATTTATTTTAAGCGTTCCGCTTGTGTGCGCCGTGCTTGAATCGGCGCTTAAGTTTATAGGATTATGAAAAAAGTTTTAGTGTTTTTAATTTTGATTTTTGTCTTTTCTTTGCCGGTTTCGGCGCAAAATGCTGATAAAGACAGTTTTGATATCATAGTCGATGAAGATTTGCAACAGGGTTTAGACGATGAGGTCCGCGGTTTTTTTGAAGAAAACGGCATAGAGCCCAATGATTACAACTGGGTAAACAAGCTTACCGACAAAAATGTTTTATCGCACATTTTTAAGTTTTTAACCGGCGGAATAAAACAACCGTTGATTACCGGCGTTACCGTGATGGGTGTTATTCTTGCCGCGGCAGCGCTTACAGCATTCGGCGGCTCTCCGCAGTTTGAAACGGCAATTTACTGTGCGGTGCTTGCAGTAAGCGCAATAATAGCCTCTGATATTTGGCAAAGTGTGTCATCCGCCGTAAATGCAGTTAAAGGTTGCAGCACATTTATGTTAAGTTTTGTGCCGATTTTTGCTTCGGTTACGGCGCTTTCGGGTAAAACGGTTACGGCAACCGCTATGAGCGCGCTGTTACTGACGGCAAGCGAGGCGGTAAGCGCCGCGGTTTCTTTTGCAATATTACCGCTTATGGGCGGATATTTGGCGTTAAGCATAAGCACGGGCGTGTCACCGCTTCTTAACAGTTGCGGACTTGCCGAAAGCATTAAAAAGATTTCTATGTGGATATTATCACTTATAAGCACGCTTTTTTTAGGCGTTTTAAGCATACAAACTGCAGTTAATTCCGCCGCCGACAGCGTGGGGTTGCGCACGGCAAAGTTTATACTCGGCACATCTGTCCCCGTAGCAGGCGGGGTGCTCGGCGAAGCCGTGACCACAATCTCGGCTTCAATAGGTCTTTTGCGCTCGTCGGTGGGGCTTTACGGCATTTTGGCGCTTGCTTTGATTTTGTTGCCGATTATAGCAGAACTTATAATTTGGCGTGCCGTAATGCTTGCAACATCTGCTTTAAGCGAGTTGTTTTCGCTGTCAAAAATAGGCGGAATTTTAAGGGCGGTTGACTCTACGCTGTCGCTTCTTTTAGGCGTAGTATTACTTATCGGCGGTTTATTTATAATATCGCTTTCGGTAGTTGTAACGGTGGGTAAAACATAATGAACAACCTTTCTTCTTTTATGATAAGTTTTTGCAGTTGCTCTGTATTGCTCGGCTTTTTGTATATGCTTTGCCCTTCGGGCAGTATGAAAGATTCGATAAAATATGTGTTTTGCCTTTGCTTTGTGTGCTGTATATTTTCGGGCGTTATAAGCATACAAAAAACAGATTTTGACGCTTTTAATTCGGCTGACAACACCGAAATTATAACCGAAGAAAGTTCTGCTCTTACGGCGCAGGCGGTTTTTGCCGAGGCATTAAACAGCGCAGATATAAATTTCAGAAAAATAGATGTAGATACTAATAAATTGCCCGACGGCAGCATAACTATAATTAGGGTAACGGTTTACACAGATGCCGCCGAAGAAGAAATAATTTCGGTAATAGGGTCCGATAGCTATGAGGTATATGTTATAAATGAATGAAAAAATAAAGAATTTAATTAAATCTCCTAAAGCGCTTATCATTTTGGGTGCGGTTGGTGTGCTTATGATTTTTGTATCTTCGATAATTCCGTCGGGTGACGGTGAAAAAACTACCGTTTCAAAAGAACAGACATACACATCCGAGCAGTATCAAGCCGATTTAGAGGGGAAAATAAAAGACATAGTAATCGGCATTACCGGTGATAAAAACCCAACCGTTGTAGTAACGCTTGAAAGCGGAATAAGATATTCTTATGCCAGTGCCGATGAAACCGATTTATCAAGCTCTACCGGTGAAAAAAGCGACCAAAGCAGTCAAAGCAAAAAGCAGTCATATATAACGGTCAAAACGGCTGACGGCGGTGAGCAGGCGCTCATAGTTACCGAATTTATGCCCGATGTTCGCGGTGTCGCCGTTATATGTTCGGACGGTAACAGTGAGGCTACAGCCGAAAAAATAAAAAATGCCGTTACGGCGGCTTTAAATATAACTTCAAAACGAGTATACATTTCAGGAGGAACGGTTCAATGAAAAAAGGTAAGGTATTCGGTAAAAGTCAGGTTGTTTTAGCGCTTATGGTGGTGGCTCTCGGCGCTGCCGTGTGGCTTAATATGAAATTTTCTTCAACCGAAAAATATTTAGGCGAGGCTTCGTATGTTAGTCAAAAAACCGAAGTTTCGGGTGAAGCCGTGCAAACATCCGCCAAAGCCGAACAAACCGAAGATTATTTTGAAAGTGCAAAAAAAGACAGGCAAAAAGCTTTGGCCGAAGCGCAGGAGACGGTTGAAGAAACCCTGAAATCTGCGGATATTACCGATGATGAGCGCAAAAGCGCGCTTGAAAGCGTAAATAAGCTGTCATCACGCATAGAAAAGGCAAATAATATTGAAACCCTGCTTAAAGCCAAGGGCTTTGAAAAAGCGGTTGTGGTGATAGGCGACACAGATGTAAATGTTGTGGTTAAGTCAGAGGGCATTACCACTGCTCAAACATTGCAAATTCAGGATATTATAACAGCGCAAACCGAAGTGGCTCTTAATAATATAAAGATAGTTACGGTAAAATAATCTTGCATTGTTAAATAAAGTATGTTACAATAACCTTGTAATAATATTACAGACTTAAAATTATTTATTATATATACGGAGGAAAAAGTAATGGACAATAAAACTGAACTTTCCGTCAGCACAGAAGTGCTTGAAAAAATGGCAGAACTTGCCGCTTGCGAAGTAGACGGCGTAAAGGGCGTTTCAAAAAAATCTATTGACCTTAAAGGTGCTATCAAAAGCAAGAGCGCGTTTAAGGGCGTTAAGGTAGAAAATGTAAACGGTGCTATTGATATAAATGTTTACATTTGTGTAGACGCTAAAGCAAAAAACCGTGAGGTTGCCGAAGCCGTTCAGCAGAATGTTAAAGACAAAGTTCAAACAATGACAGGCACCGCCGTAACACGAGTTAATGTTAACATTGAAGACATTGCTTTTGAAGAAGAAACAGCAGAATAAATAAAAACTTAAACGGACTGTAAACGCTGATGCGTTTACAGTCCGTTTATTTTTACTCTGTTTGTAATTTTTTGGCTTTATGTTTTTGATGCGTATATTTAATTATATCCATCGAATTGCTGTAAAGACCCGGATAGCGTGCCGAAATAAAACTTATTATAACTGTCGGTATAACAAACGGCGCGCATGAAAAGCCTAACATCTCGCAACATAAAAGCACGGTTGCAACAGGGCATTTTGTCGCGGCGCAAAACAGCACCGCCATACCTACTGCTGCGCCGAAGCCCATCGGCAAAGCCAACAGTTGCGCAAGCGCTCCGCCAAATGTAGCGCCTATAAAAAGCGTAGGTATAATCTCTCCTCCTTTGTATCCCGCAGAAATACAAATTGCCGTAAAAAGTATTTTTAAAGCAAACGCCTCATATTTTACCGAGCCTTCAAAAACGCGTTCTATAACATCTATTCCTCCGCCGTTGTAGTCACGGTTACCTACTAAAAATGTAAGCGCTATTATAATTATACCGCCCAGTGCTATGCGTAGGTATTCATTTTTTACCGCCTTTTTAAAAAGCGTTTTTCCCCTAATAAGACTCTGGCAAAAAATAAATGCAACTAAAATACCTGCGGCTGTAATAAGCGCGGTTTTTAAAACAAGTGTAAGTGAAAACTTAGGCAGAGCGCCCAATTCAAACCTTTCGGGACTGACGCCGAAAAACCGTGATACCGCAAAGGCAGAAAAGCTTGAGATTAAAACCGGTATTACAGCGTATAAAGAAAGACTTGAAAAAACGGCCTCAAGCACAAAAACACAAGCGGCAAGCGGAGTGCCGAATACAGCGGAAAAAAGCGCCGCCATACCGCACATAACGGTTATGCGCTTTGAGTCTTTGTCAAGTTTAAACGCTTTACCTAATATATTGGCAACACCGCCGCCTATTTGCAATGCGGCTCCTTCGCGACCTGCCGAAGCGCCGAATAAGTGTGAAATTGCCGTTGTTAAAAATATTGCAACGGGCAGACCGTTCGGCAAATCCTGATTTTCTCTTGCGCAGTCAAAAACATTTGTTGTGCCGGTGTTTTTGACCTTACATAATTTATACACCAAAACCGTAAGCAAACCGCCTATGGGCAAAAGCCACAAAAGCCAACCGTTGCTTTGTCTTAAAGCGGTTACAAAGCCGACAGTTTTTGAAAAAAGTGTTCCGCAAAGACCGCATATAACGCCTGCCGTCAACCCTAAAAGAAGCGTTAAGGTGTATTTTTTAACATTTTTCATAAAATCAAACCTTTAAAAGAAAATATTTAATTTGTAATATAACTCAAAACGGCTTTAAAAACAAGTGTTTTTTCAATGTTTTTTGACATTATTTTCATTTGTTTTGCTTTAATGATGACAAAAAGCTCTTACGCTCATATACTGTATCAACGCAAATTTACAGTTTCGGAGGCAATTATGAAAGAAAATTATGTATGCAAATCTTTGGAAACGCACCTTTTTTTTCGGCAGGGTTAGGCGAACCACTATATAAGACTGCTTAACGAGTAAATTTTAAATTTTTCACGGTTTACAAATTGATTTTACGGTAGTATAATTAAGAAAAAATCAAAGAAGGATTTGTGATTATGAAAGTTTTAATGATTAACGGCAGTCCGAGGGTAAACGGCAACACATCGGTTGCTTTGGCACAAATGCAGAAAGTGTTTGAAAAAAACGGTATCGAAAGCGAAATTGTTCAGGTGGGTAATAAAGAAATACGCGGTTGTATGTCATGTGGTTATTGCTTTAAAAACGGTAAGTGCGCGATAGACGATATTGTAAACCGTGAACTTGCCGAAAAGTTTGAGCAATGCGACGGTCTTGTTGTGGCAAGCCCTGTTTATTACGCGTCTGCAAACGGCACGCTTGTGTCATTGCTTGACCGACTGTTTTACAGCACTAAATTCAACAAGAGTATGAAGGTCGGCGCATCGGTAGCGGTTGCCCGCCGCGGAGGTTGCTCGGCAACATTTGACCAGTTAAATAAATACTTTACTATTTCTGGCATGCCGATAGCTTCAAGTCAGTATTGGAACAGCGTTCACGGCAGAAAGCCGGGCGAGGCGGCATTGGACGAAGAGGGACTTCAAACCATGCGCACTTTGGCTGAAAATATGACATTTTTAATCAAGAGCATAGCTCTCGGCAAAGAAAAATACGGTATTCCCGAAAAAGAACAGCAAATAATGACCAATTTTATAAAATAAAAATAAACCCCGACTTCGAAGCCGTTTGACTTCAATGTCGGGGTTTTAAAGTATTTAATGCTTAAATTTTGCCGCCTGCTTCGTATTTTGCAACAACGGCTTTAATTTTATCTGCGGGGTCAAGCAATTTGCTTATTGAATTATCGTTGTTAAGAGTTTCAACCAAAAGCGCAATGTATTTTGACTTATTAACACTGCAATAC
>JAXJVR010000046.1:0-5591 GCA_036308405.1 Acutalibacteraceae bacterium | reverse complement strand
TGCCGCAATAGAACTTGCAAAGCGCCCCGAAAACGCAGGCAAGACCATTGTTGTGCTTTTACCCGACACAGGCGACAGATATTTGTCTACACCGCTTTTTGCGGACTAATCTTTACAAAGACTCCAACGCCTTGCTTGGAGTCTTTTACTGTTTAACAATTAAATACATTTAATACAAAGGAGTAATTTATGATATATCTTGATAACGCCGCAACAACAAAACAAAGCCGTGCGGCGATTGAAGCAATGCTTCCATTTATGGACAAGATTTACGGTAATCCGTCACGTCTTCATTCCGCAGGACAACAAGCAAATGAGGCTTTGTGTTCCGCACGCGAAAAAATTGCATCGTTACTCGGTTGCGAGCCGCGTGAAATTATCTTTACTTCGGGCGGAAGCGAAGCCGATAACCAAGCAATTATTTCTGCCGCGCGCATAGGCGAACGCAACGGCAAAAAGCATATAATTTCAACCGCATTTGAACACCACGCTGTCTTACACACGCTTGACAGCCTTAAAAAACAAGGTTTTGAAATAACACTTTTAGATGTTCACGAAAACGGCATTGTTTTACCGCAACAGGTTGAAGAGGCTATTCGCCCCGATACATGTCTTGTAACGGTTATGTTTGCTAATAACGAAATCGGCACGGTGCAACCTATTGAAGAAATCGGTAAAATTTGTCAAAAAAAGGGTGTTTTGTTCCATACCGATGCGGTCCAAGCCGCAGGACATTTAAAAATTGATGTAAAGCAACAAAACATTGATATGCTCTCGCTTTCGGCGCATAAATTTCACGGGCCTAAAGGTATAGGTGTTTTATATGCAAAAAAGAACATTTCGCTTACAAATATAATATACGGCGGCGCTCAAGAGCGCGGCAAACGCGCCGGCACCGAAAACATACCGGCAATTATGGGTATGGCGGCGGCTTTTGAAGAGGCGGTAAAAAACATTGACTGCAACGCTAAAAAAGAAACAGTATTGCGAGACCGCCTTATAGAAGGACTTTCACAAATTCCGCACTCGGTTTTAAACGGTGACAGAACACACCGTCTGCCCGGCAATGTAAGCTTTTGCTTTGAGGGTATCGAGGGCGAGTCATTGTTGCTTTTGCTTGATGATAAAGGCGTTTGTGCATCTTCAGGCTCGGCATGCACATCGGGTTCGCTTGACCCAAGTCACGTTTTGCTTGCCATAGGCAGAGTCCACGATATAGCGCACGGCTCGTTAAGACTTACTTTATCTGCCGAATCCACAGAGCAAGAAATAGACTATACAATAAAAGCCGTAACCGAGGTAGTTGAATATTTAAGAAGCATTTCACCAATTTGGCGTGACCTTGTAAACGGCAAAAAAGAATTTATAATTAAGTGAGGTAAAATTTATATGGCTTTATACAGTGAAAAAGTAATGGACCATTTCAGAAATCCGCGCAATGTGGGCGTAATCGAAAATGCCGACGGTGTTGGCGAAGTCGGCAACGCCAAGTGCGGAGATATTATGAAAATTTATTTAAAAATAGACGATAACATTATAACCGATGTTAAATTTGAAACATTCGGTTGCGGAAGCGCAATAGCATCAAGTTCTATGGCAACCGAGCTTATAAAGGGCAAACCCGTCGAGGACGCGTTAAAACTTACAAATAAAGCCGTAGCCGAAGCGCTTGACGGACTGCCCGCACACAAAATGCACTGTTCCGTTCTTGCGGAAGAAGCAATCAAAAAAGCGCTTCAGGACTACTATCAAAAAAACGGCATAGAATATGACCACTCACAGTTCCCCGACTGTGAAAGTTGCGGTCATTGCTGTGAAATGCAATGAAGGCGTTAATTGCTATGAGCGGCGGCGTTGACAGCAGCGTTGCCGCCTATCTTATGTGCCGGCAAAACTTTGATTGCATAGGTTGCACAATGAAATTGTATAACAATGAAGATATAGGCATAAACCGCAAACACACATGTTGTTCGCTTGATGATGTTGAAGACGCACGCAGTGTGGCATATAAATTGGGTATGCCATACTATGTGTTTAATTTTACCGACTGTTTTAAGGATACGGTTATTGAAAAATTTGTAAAAAGTTATGAAAACGGTATAACACCGAACCCCTGCATTGACTGTAACCGATATTTAAAATTTGACAAGCTTTACACCAGAGCCAAAGTTTTAGGTTGCGATTATATAGTAACCGGTCATTATGCAAGAATCGAAAAGGAAAACGGCAAATTTTCGCTCAAAAAAGCCATTGACCGAACAAAAGACCAAAGTTATGTTCTTTATTCTATGACACAGCAACAACTTGCTTCTACCCTGTTCCCGCTTGGAAATATGACCAAAACCGAGGTAAGACAGGCGGCGCTCCAAAACGGCTTTATAAACGCCGAAAAGCCGGACAGCCAAGATATTTGCTTTGTGCCCGACGGTGATTACGGCGCTTTTTTATCAAGATATACGGGTAAAGACTATAAAAGCGGTAATTTTGTTTTGTCAAACGGAAAAGTTATCGGCAAACACCGCGGTATTACCAACTACACCGTCGGTCAGCGCAAAGGACTCGGTATATCCTATTCACAGCCGCTTTATGTTTGCAAAATATGCACCCAAAGCAACGATATTGTTTTAGGAACAAAAGACGAACTTCTTTGTGACAAAGCCGATGTCTGCGATTTTAACTGGATAAGCGGCGAAGTCCCCCAAAAGCCTTTTCGCGCAAAAGTAAAAATACGCTACCGTGCCCCTGAAGAGTGGGCAACCGTAACCGCAACTTGTGAAAATGAGGTTAGTATTGTTTTTGACAAACCCCAACGCGCCGTAACGCCAGGTCAAGCGGCGGTTGTTTATGACGGTGACACCGTAATCGGCGGCGGCACAATAAAGCAATTTTAACGGTGGTTTATTTAACATTTTACCCTTGATTTACCTACTTTATCGGTGTATAATATAGTGTATTTTTTCGGAGGTATAAATTTTATGAAAATCAAGGATATAATTTCACAAAATAAACTTTCTCTTTCTTTTGAAGTTTTTCCCCCTAAAACCGAAACAAGTTTTGAAAGCGTAAAAAACGCAACCCAAGAAATAGCAAAACTTAAGCCGTCTTTTGTAAGCGTAACATACGGCGCGGGCGGTAACGGCGCAAGTCATTATACGCTTGACATTGCCAAAAACATAGAAGATTTATACGGTGTGCCGACGCTTGCACACCTTACCTGTGTGTCTTCCACAAAGCAAACCGTGCGTGAAAAAATTGCGCAGATAAAAGATTACGGCATAAGCAACGTTATGGCGCTTCGCGGTGATATACCCGAAGCACTTGAAAATTCCGACCAAAGCGGTTGGGACTATCGCCACGCCATTGACCTTATAACAGAATTAAAAGAGTCGGGCGGCGATTTTTGCATTGGTGCCGCCTGCTACCCCGAAATACACCCCGAAAGCAAAAATCAAAAAGAAGATATTAAATATCTAAAAGAAAAGGTTGACGCAGGTGTAGATTTTCTTACAACACAAATGTTTTTTGACAACAATCTGCTTTATAACTTTTTATATAAAATTCGCGAAGCAGGCATAACCGTGCCGGTGCTTCCGGGTATTATGCCGATTACTAACGCAAATCAAATTGACCGCGCGTTAAAACTTTCGGGTTCGTTTGTGCCGCAAAGGTTTAAAAGCCTTGTTGACAAATTCGGCTCTGACCCTGATGCTATGAAGCAGGCAGGCATTGCCTATGCTACCGACCAGATAATTGATTTATATGCCAACGGTATAACCAATGTGCATGTTTACTCTATGAACAAACCCGATGTTGCAGAAAAAATTCAAAGCAACCTGTCACATATTTTAGGAAAATGAACTTAACCGTATTAAATAAAGCTTATGACTCCCCTGCTGTTTGCGAAAAAGAAATTTTGCGATACGCAGGGTGCAAATCGGTTGACAGAGAAACACAAAAGCTTTTGAACTTATGCTTAAACGAAGTATTAGGCAAACTTACTTATAAAGTGTGCTACTGCGAATTACCGATAACCGTAAATGAAGATGTTTGCGATTTTGATGTGTTTAAAGTAAGTTCGCAAAAACTTGCCGCTAATCTTAAAGATTGCAAAAGGGTTATTCTTTTAGCCGCTACTGTTGGTATAGAGATTGACCGCTTAATTACAAAATACGGCTACATATCACCTGCAAAAGCTCTTATGTTTCAGGCAATCGGAGCCGAGCGCATTGAAGCGCTTTGCGATAATTTTTGCGCAGATATTGAAAATTCGCTTAAA
This sequence comes from Acutalibacteraceae bacterium, assembly GCA_036308405.1. Taxonomy (GTDB): domain Bacteria; phylum Bacillota; class Clostridia; order Oscillospirales; family Acutalibacteraceae; genus UBA737. The sequence goes on along the minus strand of JAXJVR010000046.1, from coordinate 1,315 downwards.
ATCAGCCTTAAACCGCGTTTCAGTCCCGGATACGGCGATTTGCCGCTTGAAACACAAAAGCAAATTTTTGCCGTTTTAGACTGCCCCAAACGCATAGGACTTACTTTAAATGAAAGTTTGCTTATGTCGCCGTCAAAATCGGTGACGGCTTTTGCGGGAATAAGCGATAAAACCACAGAAAAACCGATAATCACTAACAAGTGCGCTCTTTGCGATAAAAAAGACTGCGCTTTCAGAGGTGCTTTATGAATTTTAAAGAATTTTTAAAAAATAACATAGTATATCTTGACGGCGGTATGGGAACTTTACTTCAGGAAAAAGGACTTAAACCCGGCGAATATCCTGAAAGATGGAATATAACCCACCCCGACATAATAACACAAATTCACAAAGATTATTTTGATGCAGGCAGTAATGTTGTTTGCGCTAATACTTTCGGCGCAAACTCTCTTAAATTTGATGATGCAGAACTTGAAACCGTTATAATGTCGGCAATATTTAATGCCAAAAATGCCGCAGAGCAAAGTTCAAAAAGCCAAGAAAAATTTGTAGCGCTTGACATAGGTCCTTCGGGAAAATTGTTAAAACCTCTCGGCGACCTTGAATTTGAAGAAGCGGTATCAATTTTTTCAAAAACGGTAGCTTTAGGTGTAAAATACGGTGCAGACCTTATTTTAATCGAAACTATGAACGACAGTTACGAAACTAAAGCAGCACTTCTTGCCGCTAAAGAAAACAGCGACCTGCCTATAATAGTATCAAATGCCTACGGTGAAGACGGCAAACTTATGACGGGTGCAACACCTGCCGCTATGGTGGCAATGCTTGAGGGTATGGGGGTTGATGCGCTCGGCGCTAACTGCTCTTTAGGTCCTAAACAACTGCGCGGCGTTATGCTCCAACTGTTAGAAAATGCCTCTGTTCCGGTAATACTTAAACCAAATGCAGGTTTGCCGCAATCGGTAAACGGCAAAACTGTCTTTAATGTAACAGCAGAAGATTTTGCCGATGAGATTGCCGACCTTGTCAAAAAAGGTGTTCGTGTAATTGGCGGCTGTTGCGGAACAACACCCGAATACATAAAAGCGTTACACACAAAGACAAAAAATCTGACGCCGCAACCTATAACAGAAAAAAATATAACCGTTGTATCCTCTTACACCCACGCGATAAAGTTCGGCGAATGTCCTGTTCTTATAGGCGAACGCATAAACCCCACGGGTAAAAAACGGTTTAAACAAGCGCTTATTGAAAATGATATAAGTTATATTCTGGCGGAGGGTGTAAATCAGCAGGAAAAAGGCGTGCATATACT
>JAXJVR010000045.1:0-3539 GCA_036308405.1 Acutalibacteraceae bacterium | reverse complement strand
TTAGCTCAGCTGGCAGAGCACTTGACTTTTAATCAAGGTGTCCGGGGTTCGATTCCCCGATAGGTCACCAAAAACTGCAGGTATTATATACTTGCAGTTTTTATTTTTTTATGTTGCTTTTTGGTTTTTTCTCTCCCTCAGTCAGCTTTGCTGACAGCTCCCTCGTCAGAGGGAGCCGACTAAAAGTAACGCATCAATGCGTTCATACAAAGATGAAATTTTAAAACCTCTGCTATGTAGGGCAGGGGTTTACTCCTGCCGAAATTTTGTGCTGTTTTGCGGTGAGATTCCTCGTGACACAGTCACTCGGAATGACATTTGTTTTTCGGGTTGCTTTAATATGTCATTGCGAGCCGTTACACCTCATCCACCGCAAATGCGGTCCCCCCCGCTTCTCAAGGCGAAGGCTTGGAACCGTTAAGAATCTTTAATAAAGCCTTTATTTTTCATATATCTTGCTATATAAACAATCGGTGTGTCGAGCAGGCTTGTGAAAACATATATTACATAACTTGAAATCATAACCGATATAAATGTTTTTGTTTCATATACACCGAAAAATGCTATTGTGGTAAAAATAACGGTATTTATTATTTGCGAAATCAATGTTGAACCGTTATTGCGCAACCACAAAAACTTGTTACTGTCACCTGTTCTTTTTGAGGTGATTTTCCACCACTTATGATAAAGCCAAACATCAAACCGCTGTGAAACAATATAGCCTAAAAAGCTTGCTGAAAGAAGGCGCGGTGTGGTAGAAAAAATTGCGCTTATATGCTCCCTTGCCCAATCGTTTGCAGAAGGTGTATAAAGCAACCAATACTGTGTAAAAAGTAACATTAAAACCGATGTAAAAACGCCCAGCCATACTGCTTTTTCGGCTGATTTTTTACCTTCGTTTTCGCTTAAAATATCGGTTACAAGATATGTTGACGCAAACATAACATTGCCGAGCGTTTGCTCCATACCAAAGCCGTCAACAAGCATTAAAACCTCGATATTTGCAAGTATTGTTGCAATAGCGGTCATAACATACATACCGATTTTGCCGAAAATTCGATATGCTAAAAGAACAGCGCCGTAAATAAACACGACAGAAAAAATAAGTAATAATTCGTTTTTCATAATAATCTCCCTTTAATCAGGGTAAAAAGGTTTCTTTATTATTGGTGGTAATGTTTCAGCTTTGTTTTGCCTCCCTCTGACGAGGGAGGTGGCTTTTGCGAAGCAAAAGACGGAGGGAGAGAATTATAAAAGTTGCGAAAATTTGATTTTTTCTCTCCCTCAGTCAGCTACGCTGACAGCTCCCTCGTCAGAGGGAGCCAAAGTTGCTCGCCGTTTGATAGCTGTAACCGGAACATTTTACAGAGAAACTAAAAAAGACACACCTATACTACGGGTGTGTCTTTGCTTTTTGCCCATAGTTTTGTTTTAAGACAGGATGGTTTCGAACTGTCTTATTAAATTTTAATTATTTTACTACAATGTTTACAAGGCGTTTCGGAACATAAAGTTCTTTTATAACGGTTTTGCCTTCAATTTCGCCTGCTACATTGCTGTTTTCTTTAGCGAGTGCGATTGCGCTCGGAGCATCAATATCAGCCGCTACATCAATTCGAGCCTTGATTTTGCCGTTTACCTGAACTGCGATTTGCACGGTAGAATCAACGCATTTTGACTCATCATATTCGGGCCATTTTGCTTGATTTAACATACCGTCAAAACCTGCAATCTGCCATAATTCTTCGGTAATATGCGGTGCAAACGGATTAAGTAACAAAATAAAGGTTTTAAATTCTGTCTTATTTATACTGCCTGTCGCGGTTATTGCGTTAAGCAATGACATAAGCGACGCAATGGCGGTATTCATTTTAAGACCTTCAATATCGTCTGTAACCTTTTTAATTGTTTTATGAATTTCAGGCTCAAGTTCTTTGCGGTAAGAATCACCGTCGACTAAAATATCCTGCAAAGCAAATACTTTATCAAGGAAACGCTTACTGCCCTTTATTGAAGACTGACTCCAAGGAGCTGCTTTTTCAAAGTCACCGATAAACATTTCATAAACACGCATGGTATCTGCGCCGTAATCGCGAATTATCTCATCGGGATTTACTACATTACCACGGCTCTTTGACATTTTTTCGCCGTTTTCGCCCAAAATCATACCGTGACTTGTGCGCTTTGCATACGGCTCTTTATTAGGCACTACGCCGATATCATAAAGGAACAAATGCCAGAAACGGCTGTAAAGCAGGTGCAAGGTTGTGTGTTCCATACCGCCGTTATACCAATCAACCGGTTCCCAATATTCAAGCGCTTCTTTGCTTGCAAGCTCATTTTTATTATGCGGGTCGCAATAACGCAAGAAATACCACGATGAACCTGCCCATTGAGGCATGGTGTCGGTTTCTCTTTTAGCGGGCGCGCCGCAGTGCGGACAGGTTGTATTTACCCAATCGGTCATTTTTGCAAGCGGAGATTCGCCGTTATCGGTAGGTTCATAAGAATCAACATTAGGAAGTGTTAACGGCAATTCACTTTCGGGTAGCGGAACCCAACCGCATTTTTCACAATAAACCATAGGTATCGGTTCGCCCCAGTATCTCTGGCGTGAAAATACCCAGTCGCGAAGTTTATAATTTGTTTTGCGCTCGCCTAAATTTCTTTCTGCGAGCCATTCCTGCATTTTTACCTTTGCTTCTTCAACGGTGAGTCCGTTCAAGAAATCAGAGTTAACCATAGTGCCTGAATTGCAATCGGTAAATGCCTCTTTTTCTACATCGCCGCCTGCAACAACCTCAATTATAGGCAAATCAAACTTTTTGGCAAAGTCCCAGTCGCGAGTATCATGCGCAGGAACTGCCATAATAGCGCCTGTTCCGTAAGAAATAAGAACATAGTCGGAAATAAAAATCGGAATTTCGGTATTGTTAACCGGATTGATTGCCTTTATACCCTTTAACATAACGCCGGTTTTATCTTTTGCAAGCTCGGTGCGTTCAAAATCGGACTTTTTAGCCGCCTCTTGCTTATATGCCAAAACCTCATCATAATTTTCTATTTTATCTGCCCATTTTTCAATCAACGGATGTTCGGGCGATAAAACAGTATAAGTAGCACCGAAAAGTGTGTCTGCACGTGTTGTAAATACTTCAAATACATCACCGCTTGTTGTTGAAAACTTTACAAGCGTGCCGTAAGAACGGCCTATCCAGTTGCGCTGTTGTGTTTTAACACGGTCTATAAAATCTACTTCATCAAGTCCGTCCAAAAGTTTTTCGGCGTAATCGGTAATTTTAAGCATCCATTGGCTCTTTTCTTTATGAACAACCTCACTGCCGCAACGCTCGCAAACGCCGTTTACAACTTCTTCGTTAGCAAGAACGCATTTGCATGATGTGCACCAGTTAACGCTCATTTTTGATTTGTATGCAAGGCCTTTTTTATAAAGTTGCAAGAAAATCCACTGTGTCCATTTGTAATAAGAAGGATCAGTTGTATTAACTTCTGCACTCCAGTCAAAAGAGAAGCCTAAG
>JAXJVR010000044.1:0-2785 GCA_036308405.1 Acutalibacteraceae bacterium | reverse complement strand
CCTTTTAATTCAAAAACATTTTCCGCGCGAACTTTGTTATCTTGCCGATGTTATGTCGCCTATGCTCGCTCACGGCGCCGAGATAAAGAAGCACAACCCTAATGCAAAGGTTGTGTTTATAGGTCCGTGCGTTGCCAAAAAAGATGAAGCAGAGCATTATGCCGGTATTATTGATGCGGTTCTTACTTTTGAAGAACTTACAGAGTGGTTAGCCGAAGAAAAAATCGAGCTTGAAAAAGAAGTTGACAATACCGAAAATTCGCGCGCGCGGTTTTTTCCGACTACCGGCGGTGTGCTTAAAACAATGACTCAAGATGCGCCCGGTTATACCTATATGGCAATAGACGGCGTTGAAAATTGTATGGCGGCGCTTCGCGATATCGAAAGCGGAAAAATACATAAATGCTTTATTGAAATGTCGGCTTGCAGCGGCAGTTGCGTCGGCGGTCCCGTTATGGAAAAATATCATCATGCGTCACCGATAAACAACTATATGGCTGTTTCAAACTATGCAGGCGACAAAGATTTTGATGTTTCACAACCCGATTCGGTTGACATTAAAAAGCATTTTGAGTTTATAGAACATCATCTGTCCATGCCGAGCGAAATTGAAATAAATAACATTTTGCGTCAAATGGGCAAATTTAAACCTTCGCAAGAACTTAACTGCGGTTCTTGCGGATATGATACCTGTCGCGAAAAGGCTATCGCCATAGCGCAGGGCAAAGCAGAAATTTCAATGTGTCTGCCTTATCTTAAAGAAAAGGCAGAAAGCTTTTCGGATACTATTGTAAAAAATACACCTAACGGACTTATAGTTTTAAATGAGCAGTTAGAGGTTCAGCAGATAAATGACTCTGCGCGAAAAATTATGAATATTCGCGCCGCAAGCGATGTTTTAGGCGACCTTGTTGTGCGTATTCTTGACCCCACCGTATTTATTAAAGTGCGTGATTCGGGAAAAGATATTCACAATGAGCGCGTTTATCTTGCCGAATATAAGCGCTATGTTGAGCAGACCGTGGTTTATGATAAAGACTCACACCTGCTTATAGGCATTATGCGCGATGTTACCGATGAGCAAAAGGAACACGAAAAAAAAGAAAACATAAGCCGACAGACCATTGAGGTTGCCGATAAAGTTGTGGATAAGCAGATGCGTATTGTGCAGGAAATTGCATCGCTTTTAGGCGAAACCGCAGCAGAAACAAAGATAGCTTTATCAAAACTTAAGGAGTCAATAACCGATGAATGATTTATGCGCTGATATAGGTTACAAAAGCATAAATCATTACGGTGAACAGCTTTGCGGTGACCATATTGATGTTGTCGAACCCGATGAGTTTTCTACCGTTATAGTTTTATCCGACGGGCTCGGCAGCGGTGTTAAGGCAAGTATTTTGTCAACACTTACATCAAAAATTATTTCTACCATGATGGCAGAGGGTCTGTCACTTGAAGAGTGTGTTGAAACTATTGCCGCAACATTGCCCGTTTGTTCGGTGCGCGGTGTGGCGTATTCAACATTTACTATTATTCACTTAAAAAACAATCAGACCGCCGAGATTATACAGTATGATAATCCGCACGTTATCTTGATTAGAGATTATCAAAATTACGATTATCCAAAAACCGAGATGAACATCGGCGGTAAAAAGATATTTAAGTCGGTTATAAATTTGCAGGAAAACGATTTGTTTGTTGCTATGAGTGACGGTTGCCCCCATGCCGGTATAGGCACAGCCTTTAACTTTGGCTGGAAGAGGGAAGATATTATAACCTTTATCGAGGCTTTAGCGCCGGTAGGTTATACCGCAAAAACACTTTCGACAATGCTGGTTGACGAGTGTGATAAGCTTTACGGCAACAAACCGGGTGATGATGCGACTGCTTGTATTGTAAAAATACGCCGACGCACACCTATGAATTTGCTTTTCGGTCCGCCGTCTAACCGTGACGATGAAAACCGTATGATGTCGCTTTTCTTTTCAAAAGAGGGTAAGCATATTATCTGCGGCGGAACTACATCGTCTATAGCGGCAAGATATTTGCGAAAACCGCTTAAAGCAAGCCTTAATTTTGAAAGTTCGGATATTCCGCCTATTGCCGAAATTGAGGGCGTTGACCTTGTAACCGAGGGTGTTATTACAGTAAACCGTGTGGTTGAATATGCCAAAGATTATTTGGGTGAAAATAAGTATTATGAGCAGTGGAGTTTTAAAAAAGACGGGGCTTCGCTTATCAGCCGTCTGCTTTTTGAAGAGGCTACCGACATAAATTTCTTTGTAGGTAAAGCGATAAATCCGGCTCACCAAAACCCCGATTTGCCTATAAATTTTAATATAAAAATGAATTTGGTTGATGAACTTTCGACTTGTCTTAAAAAAATGGGCAAGCGCATAAAAGTCAGTTATTTTTGAGGAGGATATATATGGGTATAAGAAAATTTGATACAAAAATACAGCATTTGAAATATAAAGTTTTGCGTGAAGTTGCGCGCGAAGCGTGGAACGATACACTGCTTGAAAAGGCTATAGATATACCGAAAGTAATAGTCCCCGGTAAAGTGCCAACAATGCGTTGTTGCGTATATAAAGAACGCGCAATTTTGGGCGAGCGTGTAAAACTTGCAATGGGCGGCGATAAAGAAAACCCCAATATAATTGAGGTTATAGATATAGCTTGTGACGAATGTCCTGCTGCAGGTTATGAGGTAACCGATTCCTGCCGCGGATGTTTGGCTCACCGTTGCGAAGATGTCTGCAAACGAGGCGCTATATCATTT
>JAXJVR010000043.1:0-1539 GCA_036308405.1 Acutalibacteraceae bacterium | reverse complement strand
TTCCTGAACAAGTCTGTGCCTTACAACATCCTTGCCCGTAAGCTGTGCTATTGCGATGTCATCAATACCTTTAAGTATCTTGATGGCTTGCTTAAGTCCCGAACGCTTTTCGCCCGGAAGGTCTATTTGCGTTATATCACCCGTAACGACGGCTTTTGAATTAAAGCCGAGTCGGGTTAAAAACATTTTCATTTGTTCTTGGGTTGTATTTTGTGCTTCATCAAGAATAATAAAACTGTCATCAAGCGTTCTGCCGCGCATGTAGGCAAGCGGAGCAACCTCTATATCACCGCGTTCCTGACATTTTTGAAAATTTTCGGCGCCCAGCATATCATAAAGCGCATCATAAAGCGGTCTGAGATAAGGGTCGACTTTTTGCTGTAAATCACCCGGCAAAAAACCTAATTTTTCACCCGCTTCAACGGCAGGTCGTGTTAAAATGATTCGATTTACCTCTTTTGCCCTGAAAGCGTTAACGGCAAGCGCCACAGCAAGATAAGTCTTACCCGTGCCTGCAGGACCTACGCCTATGGTTATTGTATTATTTTGTATTGCTTCGATATATTTACGCTGACCTAATGTTTTAGGCTTTATGGGTTTACCTTTTGAAGTTACGCAAATGCAGTCTGCGTCGGTAAGATTTGAAATTTTATCATCATCATTGTCAGCTACCATATTTATAACATAATCTATGTTTTGTGCTGTTAGTGTTTCGCCCTTGTTGATAATCTCAAGCAAGCATCTGATTGCGCGCGAAGCATTTGTCACATCTGCGGTTTCACCGGTTAATTTTAATTGACCGGAATGTGATGTTATTGCGATATTGTATTCACTTTCAAGCCGTTTGATGTTTTCATCAAGGTTGCCGAAAAGATTTATAAGCTGTTCAACACGCTCAATGTCAATAAGCAATTCCATATTACTACTCCCAAGGTTTAAGTTTATATTATTATACACCAATTATATATTAAAAGTCAATTTATGCGCCCAACAATATTTTATCTTGCAAAGCAATATTTTCTTCACAAATATATGTAATTTTTAGTAAAATTCCTTTATCGGTGTAAATAAATTCTTTATTATCTTCTTTACAACTTATAAAATCAAAATTTTTCACTTGTTTTTGTATGTCCTCATAAAGCATTTTTTCAAGCTCTGATTTGGTATATTTTACAGTTTCTTTTTTAGTGATTTCATATTGTTCGCAGGCAATTTTTACGGGAATTTTATTGCCTGATAAATTTAATGTTCTTGTGTTGATTTTGTAATCGTAAGGTTTTTTAACGCTACCGAGAAACAATGGTATTTTTAAGTTAAAGAATTTAATCGTGTAATGTTTAATTACTTTGTTTGTGCTTGTTTTTGCTTGACACATATATTTGCCTTCGGCAGAAAATTCGCGTTTTGTTTCGGCAATAACTTCGCCCGAAGAGTGAATAAAAACCGTGCTCGAAAGATTTTCAATTACGCCCGACACCAATAAATCGCCGTTTGAAACAGCGTCTCCTACTTTTATAACTGTATTACCCGATGTTACAT
>JAXJVR010000042.1:0-7361 GCA_036308405.1 Acutalibacteraceae bacterium | reverse complement strand
GAATGAGCCCGGTGCAATACCGAACTCATTCACATGCAATTTAATATTTATTTTTGTCTAAATTTTGGGGGTCGCTTCATTTTTGCCCTACTTCTTTTTTCTTTCTATAAACACAGATGATACAGCAGCATAAATCACCGCTTGAATTTTAAAACCGCTCGTTATTTGCCTAATTCAAGATTGCGTTTATATGCCGCCTTAATGCAATCTATAACGGTTTGTTCAAAATCGCTGTTTCGTAAAACATTTACGCCCTCTATTGTGCTTCCGCCCTTTGAGCAAACCGCGTCGGTAAGTTGTTCGGGGGTTTTGTCGCTTGTAAGCAACATCTCTGCGGCGCCAGACATTGTTGACGCGGCAAGTTTTAAAGCGTCGTTTTGCGACAGTCCGCACTGCTCGCCGCCCTTTGCCACAGCGTTTGCAAACATATACATAAACGCCGGTCCGCAACCCGAAACAGAGCAACCTGCGTCTATTAAATTTTCATCAATTTTATTAAGTGTGCCGGCGTAGCGCATATCGGCAACAAAATCATCAACAATTATTGACTCTGTGTTTTGCGAGCAATAAAGCACCGTGCCTTTGCCAACGCTTACGGGCGTGTTTGGCATAATGCGTATAACCGGCAAGGCACTACCTACAAGCTCTTGTATTTTTGAAATTTTAATGCCCGCCGCCATAGATATTAAAATCGGCTTTTTGGCGCATAAAACATCTTTTATACCACTTAACATTTCTGACATCATCTGCGGTTTAACGCCCAAAAATATGCGTTCGCACTCGTTTGCAACGGTTGCGTTATCTGCCGCAGACGCTCCTATTTGCTCGGCAAACAACTTTGCCTTTTGGCTGTCAAAATCAGAAATCAAAATATCCTTTGTTGTGTGCGAAAGCGCGCGTGCCAACGCGCCGCCCATATTACCGCAACCTATAAAACCGTATTTCATTAAGACCACCCTATCTTATATTACCGTTTCCGTAAATTATATATTTATATGTTGTAAGTTCACGCAACCCCATTGGCCCGCGGGCGTGAAGCTTTTGGGTAGAAATGCCCATTTCGCATCCGAGACCGAACTCACCGCCGTCGGTAAAACGCGTAGACGCATTTACATAAACAGCCGCGCTGTCAACCTCGCTTGTAAAAATCTTTACAGCCTCATCGTTTGCGGTTACAATCGCCTCGCTGTGACCGGTTGAATGAGCCGAGATATGCTCGACCGCTTCGTGCGTATCTTTAACACATTTTACCGCAAGAATATAATCTAAAAATTCGGTATCAAAATCTTTTTCTTCCGCCGGTGTGCCGTTTATAACCGTCATAGCCTCGGGGTCTAAACGCAGTTCAACCGGCACAAGACCGTTTTGTTTTCGCTTTGTAACAAGCGCGTCAAACACTTTAGGTAAAAGTTTTTCTTTTATATCGTTGTCGACAAGCAAAACCTCTGCCGCATTGCAAACGCTGGGTCGGCTTGTTTTTGCATTTTCTATAATCTTTACCGCTGTTTGTATATCGGCGGTTTTTTCAACATATATATGGCAAATTCCGGTTCCCGTTTGTATGCACGGAACTGTCGCATTTTTTACGCAAGCATTTATAAGCCCTGCCCCTCCGCGCGGAATAAGCATATCAATATATCCGTTAGCAGTCATAAGCGCATTTGCGCTCTCACGCGAAGTATCTTTTACAAGGTTAACGGCATTTTCGGTAATACCTGCTTTTTTTAAACCGCAACGCAGTGCGTCAACTATCGCGCAAGCCGAATTAAACGCCTCTTTACCGCCGCGAAGCACGCACACATTGCCGCTTTTAAGCGCCAATGCCGCCGCATCGCTTGTAACATTAGGTCGGCTTTCATAAATAATCGCAATAACACCCATAGGCACGGATACCTTCGTTATCTTTAAGCCGTCATTTCGGGTAAACTCATCAAGCGTTATTCCCACAGGGTCGGGCAATTTTGCAACCGAGCGAATTCCGTCTGCCATGGCGGCAATACGCTCGGTATTCAACATAAGGCGGTCAAGCATAACCTCGCTTACTGTTCCGCGCGCTTTTTCAATATCCGCTTTATTGGCTTCAAGTATTTTATCGTTGTTTTCAATCAGCATATCGGCCATTTTTAAAAGCGCATCGTTTTTTTGCTGTGTTGTAAGCACCGAAACCTCTTTTTTAGCCTGCTTTGCCAAGGTTAACATTTCAGTCATTTTATATACCCCGATTATTTCTTGTAAATTTTGTTCCTACGGTTTTTCCGCTTACAATACTGTAAAGGCTTTCGGGATTTTTACCGTTGGTTATAATCATATCGCAACCGCAATCAAGACATATTTTTGCGGCGTTAAGTTTAGTTATCATACCGCCCGTGCCGAACTCGGTTCCCTTTCCGCCGGCGACAGCCATAATTTTTTCATCAATGCAGTTTACTTCGGTAATAAGTTTTGCATTTTTATCTTTATGCGGGTCTGCGGTGTAAAGACCGTCTATATCAGAAAAGAGCACCAGCATATCCGCACGGATACTTTTTGCTACAATAGCCGCAAGGGTATCGTTATCACCTATGACTATTTCTTCGGTAGCTACGGTATCGTTCTCATTTATAATCGGTATTGCGCCGAGTTCTAAAAGTCGGTTTAAAGTATTGCTGAAATTTTGGTGGCGTTCATCGTTTTCGAGGTCTGCGCCCGTCATAAGCAACTGCGCCACAGTGTGATTATATTCAGAAAACAGTTTATCGTATGTATACATAAGCTCACACTGACCAACTGCCGCCGCCGCTTGCTTTGTAGGTATGTCGCTCGGTCTTCCTTTAAGCGCTAACTTACCTACGCCCATACCTATAGCGCCCGATGATACCAATATAATTTCATCACCGGCGTTTTTTATATCACTCATAACCTTGCAAAGTTCTTCGACGCGGCGTATATTAAGCAACCCAGTCGGGTGCGCTAATGTGCTTGTGCCGAGTTTTACAACGATACGCATAAATATTCACCCCTATGCAGATTTTATTTATAATTATTATACACACATATAGTAAAAAAATAAAGACTTTTTTAAAAGAAATATTGACATTATTAAATTGTTGTAATATCATAAATAAAACAAATTAAGGAGGAAAATAACAATGGAAATTAAATTTGTAAAGGCTGACAGCCTTAAAGAAAAACCCGACAGTTCCACCTTAGGTTTCGGAAAAATTTTTACCGACTATATGTTTATGATGGACTACTCTCGAGAGGAAGGTTGGCATGACGCGCGTATTGTGCCGTTCGGCAATCTTTCTATTCATCCTGCGGCAACCGTTTTGCATTACGGCTCTGAAATTTTTGAAGGTCTTAAAGCTTATCGTCGCGCTGACGGCAAGGTTCAGCTTTTCAGACCTATGGAAAATATACGCAGATTAAACAGCTCGGCAGAACGCCTTTGCCTGCCAACAATACCCGAAGATTTGGCATTTCAGGTTCTTACAGAATTTGTAAGGGTAGAACAAGACTGGACCCCCTCTGCTGAAGGAACATCACTTTATCTGCGTCCGTTTATGTTCGGCAACGATGAAACACTCGGTGTTCACGCCGTTCACAACGCAAGATTTATGATAATTGCTTCACCCGTAGGCAGTTATTATAAAGAGGGTATAAACCCGGTTAAAATTATGATAGAAGATGAAGATGTCCGCGCAGTTCGCGGCGGCACCGGCTACACAAAATGCGGCGGTAACTACGCGGCAAGCAACCGCGCAGGCGAGCGCGCCGAGCAAAAGGGATATTCACAGGTGCTTTGGCTTGACGGTGTTGAGCGCAAATACATAGAAGAAGTCGGCGCTATGAATGTTATGTTCAAAATAAACGATGAAATCGTAACACCTATGCTTTCGGGCTCGATTTTGCCCGGTATTACAAGAAAATCTTGTTTAGAGGTTTTGCGTGACAAGGGTTATAAAGTAAGCGAGCGCCTTTTAAGCGTAGACGAGCTTGCAGAAGCTATGAAAAACGGTTCTTTGAAAGAAGCGTGGGGTTGCGGAACAGCCGCAGTTATTTCTCCTATAGGCGAGCTTTGCTATAAAGACCACAAATACACAATAAACAACGGCGAAATCGGTGAAGTAACACAAATGCTTTACGACAGCCTTACCGGTATTCAGTGGGGCAAGTGCGAAGACACTTACGGTTGGACATATCAAATCTAACCTTAAAAATTTTAAAACCGCATTGTTAAGTTTCGACTTAACAATGCGGTTTTTTAGTATTTTATTAAAGTTTAAAAATTATTCTTCGGTTTTGTTTGCTTTTTTGCGTGAAAGCACAACATTAACAATAATACCGAGAATAAGAGCGCATGCAATAGCAGTAATTGTTACCTTACCGATTTGCATTGCCATACCGCCTATACCTGTAATAAGAATTACAGAGGCTGTAAACAGATTTGCGTTGTCTTCAAGGTCAACCTTTTGAATCATCTTAAGGCCGCTTACCGCGATAAAGCCGTAAAGGGTTATGCAAACGCCGCCCATTACGCAACCGGGGATAGAATCAAGGAATGCAACAAAGGGTGAAATAAACGCGATAAGAATTGCCATAACGGCTGTTGTTGTAATTGTAGCAACCGAAGCGTTTTTGGTGATAGCAACGCAACCTACCGACTCGCCGTATGTGGTGTTGGGGCAACCGCCGAAAACAGCGCCTACCATACTGCCGACACCGTCACCCAAAAGTGTTCTGTGAAGGCCGGGTTCTTCAAGCAAATCTTTTTCGATGATTGATGAAAGATTTTTGTGGTCTGCGATATGCTCTGCAAATACAACAAACGCAACCGGAACATAAGCTACAGCAACGGTAGCAAGATAAGACAGGTCAAAATCTTTAACACCCTTAAAAGCGGTTAAAAATGTAAATTCGGGAACGGCGATAAATGTTTTTAAGTTAACACCGTCGGCAACAAGTGCTTTAAAGGGTTCAAAGTCGATAACTCTTAAGCTGTCATTACCGGTAACAACGCCGATTAATGTAAATACAAGTGCTACTGCGTAACCTGCAAGTATGCCTATAATAAACGGAATAAGCTTTGCCATTTTTTTGCCGTATGTAGAACAAATTATAACAACAAAAAGTGTTACAAGAGCGCAAATAACCGAAATCCAGATGGGTGTAGACATAACAAAAGCAGAACCGTCTTCTGTTTTCGGACCGTATGAGAAAACATCTTTAACAGCGGCACCTGCAAGCGAAAGACCTATAAGTGCTACGGTAGGTCCTATAACAACAGCAGGCATAAGTTTGTTTATCCAACGAACGCCTACGAGTTTAACAATAAGCGCTATCAGCACATAAACAAGACCTGCAAGCACAGCACCTATAATAAGACCTAAAAATCCGAGCGCAGCGGTTGCGGCGCCTGCAAAAGCGGCTACCATTGAGCTGATAAACGCAAAGGATGAACCTAAAAATACAGGGCTTTTAAACTTTGTAAAAAGTTGATAAATAAGTGTGCCAACACCTGCACCGAAAAGCGCGGCTGCGGCTGTCATACCGTTGCCTACTATTGCCGGAACGGCGATTGTTGCCGCCATAATTGCAAGCAACTGCTGGAAAGCGAAAACAAGCATTTGAGAAAACTTAGGCTTGTCTTCTACATTGTAAATCATTTTCATAAAAAATCCCCTTTCTTTTGTTGCTTTGAACGGTTCAAAGCACTTTTAGTATAATAACACATTGTGAACAATTTGTAAAGTTGAAAATTCATCAAGTCTTAAAGGTTAAAGATAAATAAAACAGATTGTCGCACCAACAGCATAGGCGCGGCAATCTGTTAAATTAAGCAACACAAAAAACCGTATATATTCAATCTTTTTCAAGAGATTTAAGTTGACGGATATCGTTACCGATAAATTTTTTGGCTGTGTATTTTATAAGGCGCGACGCAACACGCGGTGTATAACGCGAGGCAATTTCGCCCATAGCAAGATTTGTATTTATAACGGTGGGCAGATTTGCAAGGTCACGGGTATTTATAATGTTATAAAAAAGGCTTTGTATGTAAGGCGACACAAACTCACCGCCCAAATCATCAATAACAAGCAGGTCGCATGTTATTGCGGCATTGTATGACTCGTTGGTATGTCGGTCAAAATGCTCGCTTTCCATATCGGAAAACAGATTATACGCGGCGCCGTATATAACGTTAAAACCGTGATTTAACAACTCATAAACTATTGCAAGGGTAAGGTGTGTTTTGCCAAGTCCCGTATCACCCATAAAAAGCAGACTCGGTGAAGAAGACTTGTCAAAATTTATGACATATTCACGGCAAAGCTTTAAAACGGCGGTCATACGCTTTCGGGGGTTGGCGCCGTCAATTTCACGGTTGGGGTAATAGTTTAAATCAAAATTTTCAAAGCGACAGCTTTGAAGCGGTAACGAAGCCGAAAGGCTTTCGATAAAAATATTTTTTGCCGATTTATGTATGCAGTCGCATATTTTGCCGTTTATGTAACCGGTGTCACGGCACAGTCGGCAATCGTAAACAACATCGGTTATGCCGTTTGATTTTAAAATTTCATCACGCCTTGCAGAAAGCTCGGTCATTTTGTTTTTCATATCGTTAAGCGCCGTGCTGTCGCCTGATATTGCGGTTACGGCAAGCTTTGCGCCGAGTCTTGATAATTCGGCATTTATTTTTGAAAATTCCGGGTTCTGCGCCGACAACTTTTGCAAAGCCGACTCATATTCCGCTTTTTTTTGCAAAAGTTTTTTATTTTTATTTTCAAAGGCTTTATTATAACTTTGTTCGCGCGTCATAATCAATCATCCTTATTAAGCATTTTTTCAAATAAATCAAGGTCATAACTACCGTAATCGGCTTTACCTTTAGAGCCCGATATTTTTTTCTTTTGTTCACCGGCAGTAACATCGGCAGGGGTTTTGTAACCGGCGGCATGCCAAGACTCTAAAATTTTTGCGACATAAGCAAAAGAAAGCTTGGTTTTTTTGTCAACGCATATATCGTAAGCCGCTTTAAGCATATCTGTGCTAAAGCCCCACTCGTTAACCCACAGATTAGAAAGTTCTGTTTCTTTGGCGCTGGGGTTGCGCTTTTCGATGCCGAAGGTTTTTTGAACAACGCTCCATGCAAGTTTTTGTTTGGCGCAGTCGGCAATAAGCTGTTCGGCGTCGGCTACCGTTTCAACACCTGCGTTAAGCCAACGCGTAGCCGTTGTTCTTATAAATGTTACATTACATTTGTTTTCGCTTGCGGCATAGCCGAGCAACAGCAATATAACCGATATATCCATGCCGTAATCATCATAAAGCGCAACAAGCAGACTGCTTTCGTTTTGCTTAAGGTTTCTGCCGAATTTAAG
>JAXJVR010000041.1:0-39570 GCA_036308405.1 Acutalibacteraceae bacterium | reverse complement strand
GTGAGGGCAACCGCGTTGTAGCTTATAAGGGCAGTGAGGTTGTAAGTTACGATATTGAAACCGCACTCAAAATGAAAAAAGATTTTGATAAAAAATTACTTCAAATCGCCCTTGAAACAGCAATTTAATTTTAGTGTAAAATTTAAGAACCTACCTTTCGGTAGGTTCTTTTTTATCACTGCTTTTTATCTTCATCGTAGGGCATATATTTTATTTTGCGCTTTTTCTTACCCGTGCTGTTCATTTTAATAATTGCGATTATAAATATAATAACAGCCGCGGCTATTATTATATAAACCACCTTCATATATGACGATGTAAAGAAATTTTTAACCGTGCGCAAAACGGCGAGCATGGTGCTTTTTTCAACATCTTCGTTAGAAACAAGATTAACCGTGCCTATAACCTGCTCGGCGTATATTATATCGGCCGTGCCCAAGACATCACCTTTTTTTATAGGCGCGTCAACCTTTTCGCTTATTGGTTTTGCAACTATGCTTATAGTAGAGTCATCAGCGTCTTTAGGCAATATTGACACAAAACCGTCTTCAATATAAAGCGAAACAAAATCTGTGTTAAGCGACAGGTCAACTGCTATTTCGGCAACGGGATTTTCGCTGTCGGCAACCTTTTTAAATTCAAAGTTATTAAATGCCCAGCGGTAAAGCTCTTTGCTTTCGGTAAAGTGATTTTTTTTATCCGGCGGGCAACCGAAAACGACACAAATATAGTTATATCCGTTATAACTTGCCGTGCTGACAAGGCATCTGCCTGCTTCGTCGGTGTAGCCCGTTTTTACGCCTTTTGCGTAGCTATAGTAATATTCTGTGGTGTTGTCCTGCAAAAAGTTTGTGGTAGAAAGTGTTCTTTCACCCGACATATTTGTAGCAGGCACTGTGTGGCGGGTGCTTTCGCATACCTCTTTAAAAGTTTGATTTTGCAGAGCAAAGGCGGTAAGCTTGTAGGTGTCGCGCGCGGTGGTATAATTTTGCTCGCTGTGAAGCCCTATCGGGTTTTCATAATGTGTGCCCTCAAGTCCGAGTTCTGCGGCGCGTGCGTTCATTTGTGCTACAAAATTTTCAACGCTTCCGCAATAGTATTCGGCGGCAAGCAACGCACAGTCGCCGTAAGATGACATAAGCACCATATACACAAGGTCAAGTTGAGAAATTTCTTCACCGGCTTTAAGCAAAGAAACCGAACTGCCCGTTCCGCTTACAAGGTCAAGCGCCTCTTCGGTCATTGCAATTTTAGCGTTGGGGTCGTATTTATCGCTTTCAAGAATAAGCAGGGTTGTCATTATTTTTGTAATTGACGCAGGGTATACTTTGTCATCGGCATTTTTTTCAAAAAGCACTTCGTTTGTATCAAGTGAAACAAGCATAGCCGATTTTGCGGTTATTTCAAATCCGGTAGGCTCGTATGCCGACACCGTAAAAGTCGGTATAAAAATTAAACAAATTATTAAAAATGCCGAAAATATTCTTTTAAGCATAGAAATCTCCTTAAATATATGGTATAGTATTATTATACATTACAAACTTATAAAAATAAAGTAAAAAATACAAAAAATCGGCGGTGAAAATATGGTTTATATAACAGGCGATATGCACGGTGATGTAGAGCGTCTTTACAGTAAAGAATTCCGCAAGCTTAAAAAGGGCGATATTCTTATCGTGTGCGGTGATTTCGGATATATATTTGACGGCTCAAAACTTGAAAAGCAGGTTGTAAATTATTTTGCAAAGCGCAAGTTTGTAACTGCTTTTGTAGAGGGCACACACGATAATCTTGATAAAATAAACCGTTGCCGTGAAACCGTTTGGAAAGGCGGAAAGGTTCACAGAATAAAGGGCAATTTGCTGCATTTAATGCGCGGTCAGATTTTTGAAATTGACGGCAATAAATACTTTACCTTCGGCGGCGGTGAAAGCACCGATAAAGATATGCGTGTTGCAGAGGGCTTTTGGTGGCGCAGTGAAGAGGCAACACCTGCCGAAATGGCGGACGGCGCCCGTATGCTTGATGAAGCAGGGTGTAAGGTTGACTACATAATAACCCACGAACCGCCTGCCCGTGTAAAAAGCGCAATGCTGTTGCGACGCGGTGACAACGACAGCGTTAACAAGCTTAACGGCTATCTTGAAGAAATAGGCAGGTCCTGTTCTTATAAGCATTGGTATTTTGGCTCACTGCACGAAGACCGCGTTATTACCGAACACCACACCTGTGTGTTTAAAAAACTGATACAGATAGACCAAAAGGCTTAAAACTTGTAATTCGGTTAAATTTATGCTATAATAATCTTATTGCATTTTATTTTTAATTTTTACGGAGGTCGTTATGTTAAACACCGACAGATTATGCCCCGGCTGTATGAATGACAACGGCGGCGAAAAAATATGCAGTGTATGCGGTTATGATATGTCAAGCCAAAATGATAAAAATTGCCTGCCCGTAAAGTTTTTGCTGTCAGAGCGTTACTTTGTAGGCAAAGCGTTATCGCAAAGCACCGAAGGCATTACATATCTTGCGTGGGATAATTCTTCCGATACCGCAGTTCATATTAAAGAATATTATCCTAAAGGTATTTCGGTCCGCAATCCCGACAAAACGGTTTCGGTTATTACGGGTAACGAGTTTGTATTTAACGAAGGACTTATTGATTTTATCGAAATCAATAAACGGCTCATTGCAACCGAGCTTCAGGCGGTTATTCCGGTGCTTACCGTTTTTGAAGAAAACGGCACAGCCTATGCCGTAACGCCGGTTATATCGGTAATAACACTGCAAAGTTTTCTTGACCGCAACGGCGGAAGTTTGCGTTGGGAGCAGGCAAGACCGTTGTTTTTACCCCTTATCGACACGGTTAAGGGTCTGCACGAAATGGGCATTATTCACGGCGGTATTTCACCCGAAACCGTTATGGTAGGCCGCGACGGTAAGTTGCGTCTTGCGGGCATTTGCATACCGCGTTTGCGTATGGCTTCTGCAGACAGTCCTGCCGAGCTTTATAACGGCTATGCGGCGTCCGAACAGTATGGCAAGTCGGGTGTTGCACTCGGCGCATATACCGATGTTTATGCTTTAAGCGCAACGCTTTTCCGTGTGCTTATAGGCACTGTTCCGCCTTCAAGTGAAACAAGGCTTTCAAGTGACAGCCTTTCTATTCCGGCGCATTTTGCCGATGAACTGCCGCGTCAGGTGCTTGTGGCGATTGCCAACGGTATGCAGGTTGACCCTCACAAACGGACCGACAGCATAGAAACATTTAAAAACGAGTTGGTATACGGCGAAACACAAGAAAACATTCGTCGCGCGGCAAACAGCCGAGCAGCCGAGCAAAAGGCAAAAGAACCCGAAGCACCCAAAAAGCACGGTAAGACAAGCGGTGTTAAGTATGCCGCAGTTTCTTGCGGTGTAACCGCGGCGATTTTTTTGGCGGTGGGTATAATTTTGTGCTTTACGGTATTCAAAGACAGTATTTTCGGCAGCGGAGAAATTTTGTATAACACTTCGGACAATGTGTCTGTGCCTCAAGTTGATAAAATCGGCGATGTTGACTCTGATGCAGTTGAATCGGTTATACTCTATCAGGTTCCCGACATTACCGGTAAGTATTTTTATGAACTGACCGAAGAAGACGCCGATGAAATTTATGAGCGTTTTAAATTTACAATAAAGGGTAAAGAATATTCCGATAAATATGCTCGCGGTATGATATGCGCGCAGTCGCTTGAAGCAGGCAAAGAGGTCGAAAACGAAACCGAAATACAGGTTACTATAAGTTTAGGACCTAAAGAGTTCAGTGTTGCAAATGTTGTCGGACTCGACCAGATGAGCGCTCAAATGGAACTTCTTAAACAAGGCTTTTTGTATGACAACATTGTAGTTGTAGAAAAGTATGATGTCGACTCTCAACCGGGTATGGTGCTCGGTCAGTCTATAGAGCCGGGTGAAAAGGTTACCGCCGAGAGTTATATAGAAATTTATGTAAATTCTTACAAAGGCGATGAACTTGCCGACGGACTTATAGGCAATGACGGCGATTACGATTACAGTCACGATTAACCTAAATTTGTTTTATAGGCGGTGAAAATCACGGTTACGGTTTTGCTTGCCGTTTAT
Organism: Acutalibacteraceae bacterium; assembly: GCA_036308405.1. GTDB lineage: Bacteria > Bacillota > Clostridia > Oscillospirales > Acutalibacteraceae > UBA737. Next base: position 35,442 of record JAXJVR010000041.1, on the reverse strand, counting down.
AACGGTGAAAAATATTTAAAAGAGCAGATTGAGTCAATACTTAATCAAACGCTAAAAGATATAAAAATCGTCATTCATGATGACGGCTCTACCGATAGCTCCGCGCAGATTATAGAGTCTTACCGCTTGAAATATCCGAATATTATTTCTTGCTTAAACGGCGGCTCTACCGGCAGCGCAAAGAAAAATTTTGCCTATCTTTTAGAGTCTTGTGATGATGACTACATAATGTTTTGCGACCAGGACGATGTGTGGTTGCACGAGAAGGCAGAAAGAACCCTTTGCGCTATGCAAACTGCCGAAGAAGGCGGGAAAATACCCGTTCTTGTGCACAGCGATTTAAAGGTTGTCGACAGCAACCTAAATGTTATATCAAATTCTTTTTTTGAATTTCAGCGTCTTTATCAAGATAACATTACTACTGCGCGCTTGTTGGTGCAAAATTATGTGACAGGTTGCACGGTTATGATAAACCGCGCCCTAAAGCAAAAATGCGCCGCAATACCCGATGATTGTATTATGCACGATTGGTGGTTGGCACTAACGGCGCAGTTGTTCGGTAAAATTGTCTGCATAAACGAACCTACAATGCTTTACCGTCAACACAGCGATAATCAGGTAGGGGCTAAAGCGTCTTACGGTATTGCGCTTATTAAGCGCAAACTTTTGACACTTTCCGAAGTTAAAAAGAATTATAACGCAACCTACACTCAAGCATCGGCTTTGCTAAGGTGCTACCGTGAACATTTAAGCCAAAATGACCTTAATTTGCTTGAAGCTTACTGCAAAATGCAGAATATGACCAAAATACAAAAAATTAAAACGATGAAAAAATACGGATTTAAAAAGGGAACGCGTCTTCGTGTAATCGGTCAGTATTTTTTGATGTAGAAAGGAATTTTTATGAAAACAACCAAAAAAATTATAACTATGTTATTAACGCTTTGTCTTTTGATTTGCACGGTAGGATGTGCCGAAAAGTATGAGGAGTATGACAATTTTGAGCCTGCATGTGTTGAAATTGTAGACAACATCGAAGGCGAAGAATATAAAACAGTAATCGACGATGCCGATTATGCAAAGAAAATGCTTGACGCATTTAAAAAACTTAATATAAACACTCAAACCGAGGGTGAAATGGGCACGTCGTATCTTAATCTTTGCTTTTATGATGAAAATTTAGAAACAAAGCTTGTTTTTACTATCTACGAAAACGGCGCGTGTTGCTTGGGTGAAGATTATGAAGATTTTTATACCGTCACCAACGGCAGACAGGCATATATTGATTTATGCGAACTTTATACCGCATATAAAGCAGACTGAATTACAACGGTAAACCTATATAAAAAAGCAAGGCAGAAAATAAACTGCCTTGCTTTTTTATAATATTATAAGTTCTTTTTTGCTTTTTGTCAGATTTATGCAACCGTCATCTGTTACATAGACCATATCTTCTATTCTGACCCCGAATTTATTTTCAATGTAAATGCCGGGTTCTACCGTTACAACATTGCCCGGTTTTAAAATTGTTTTGTTTCCGGGTGAGAGTGATGGGGACTCGTGAATATCAATACCCACGCTGTGACCGAGCGCGTGACCGAAGCAACCGGTGTATCTTGCGTTATAAATAATATCTCTTGCTATCTTGTCCATGTCACAGCAAGCATTGCCGGCTTTTATTGCGCCGCAAGCGGCGGTTTGCGCTTTTAATACGGTTTCATAAACCGTGCGTTGCTCCTCGCTTACATTGCCTACGGCTACGGTTCGCGTCATATCACTGCGGTAGCCTTTATACAGCGCGCCGAAATCCATAGTTACAAAATCGCCTTTTTCAATTTTTTTGTCGGTAGGCACACCGTGCGGTAAAGACGAATTTTTGCCCGACACAACAATAAAATCAAAGGCTACGCCGTCAGCGCCTAAACCGCGCATAAAAAATTCCATATCAAGCATAACCTCACGCTCGCTTCTGCCTTCGCTTATGCGTGTAATAATATAGTCAAAAGTCTGCTCGGTAAGGTTTTGAGCCTCTTTTATAAGATTTAACTCATATTCCGATTTTACGGCGCGCATATTAAAAAGTTCGGTATCAAGTCGGTTTTCTTTTGAAAAAGATAGACCATCAAATATACTGCCGTAATACTTTAACTTTGCAACGCTTACAAAATCGGTTTCTACAAACACGGTTTTAATGTTTTCGCTTTCTAAAAACTTGTAAATATCTTTATCACCTTTGTCAAAAAGCGCAACACTGCAACTTTTTACCGTTTGTTTTGCCTTTTCAAAATATCTGAAATCTATAAAAAACACTGCCTTTTCGCGAGTTATAACAACTGTGCCGGCGCTCGAATTAAAGCCTGTTAAGTAAAAACGGTTAGATGGGCTTGTAACCAAAAAAGCCTCGCCGTCGGTTAGTTTGCTTTGTAAATTTGAAACACGCTCGTTAATCATTTAATCACCTTAAAAAAATATTTACAAAAAATCATCATTTTTTTAAAAACCGTATAGTATAATCTATAACAACGGAAGAAAAAAATCCGTGCTATGTATATAAGCCGATGCTGCGGTAAAAATCGCAGATAAGCCTACGGCAAGTATACTAAACGGCATAGTGTTGAAAAAATTACTTGGGCACAATCCAAAACGGCGGATTGTGCCCAAGACCATTTCAGTCATTATAATGCGGCTTTAATAGCGGCGAGCAAATCGTCGTATTCTTCAAAAGCCGGAACATCGGGATAATCTTTTTTAATCTGCTCGGTAGATTTGAATAAGAAACCTGCCTTGCTGTTTAAAATCATACCGAGGTCATTAAAGCTGTCGCCTGCGGCTATGGTATCAAATCCGCAAGACTGCAAGGCTTTAACGGTTGTAAGTTTTGATTTTTCACAACGCATTTTATAACCGGTAATCTCACCGTTTTCGGCAACCTCAAGTGTGTTGCAGAAAATTGTGGGCATACCTAATTTTTTCATAAGGGGAGCTGCAAACTGCTCAAAAGTGTCACTCAAAATTATAACTTGTGTAACGCTGCGAAGCTCATCTAAAAATTCTTTTGCGCCGTCCATAACATCAATGGTTGAAATAACATCCTGAATTTCTTTAAGACCTAAATTGTGTTGCTTTAAAATATCAAGTCTGTATTTCATAAGCTTGTCATAATCGGGCTCGTCGCGGGTGGTGCGCTTAAGTTCGGGCACGCCGACAGCGTTTGCAAAAGCAATCCAAATTTCAGGGACTAATACGCCTTCCATATCTAAACATACTACATTCATTTTTTTACTACCTCTCTTAAATTAAAATTTTTACAGTAAATATGCAGGCAGGTCATGGTCTTTTACCGCAAGCACATTAAACTTTTCTTGGTGTATGCTGTCGCCGTTTTTGTGCGAAGTCGACAAACACATTTCTTTATAAAGGCTGTTGGCTTCGGTTTTGCTTTTAACAGTTATGACAACAGCGTCTATATCTGTAATTCCAAGTTCTTTAGCTGTATAAAAACGGCGGTATCCGTCGATAAGCCAAACATCTTCTTTTGGAGTAATTGCAACTAAAACGGGGTATATTATGCCTCGTTTTTTTATGCTTTCTTTAAGTTTTAAGCAATCGTTGTCTGAGGGCGTTTCTGCTATAGATAACACACCGATTTTGTCAATGTTAAATTTTGCAACGGTAAAAGAATTACTCTTTTCACTCGTGTTATGCGACTGTGTGTTTGCGTTAGACGCGGCGCGCGCGATACTGCTTTTACCTATCGACAAGTGAAACAACCTCCCTTGTTAGTTCTTTATATTCTTTTGCGCTTCTTGCGCTCGGCTTAAAAACTGCTACCGGCAACGAGGCGTCCTGCGCCCATTCGATAGAACTATCTGTGCGAATGTAATTTTTAAACAAATGCACACCTTCGGTGTTTTGTAGGGTTTCTACCGTTTGCTTAAAGTAATTTTTGCGTGTGTCAACCTTTGTTACCACTATTCCTAAAGCCGAAATATCAGGGTTTATCTGTTTAACGGTTCCGAAAAATTCAAACATATTGGCAAGACCGAAAAGTCCCCAAGGACTTGACTCTACCGGAATAATTAAGTAATCGGACGCGCAAAGCATATTCATTACCCAACCGCCGAGCGTAGGCGGAGCGTCCATTAAAATAAAATCGTATTTACCGCTTTGTTTAACCGAAGCCAAACAATTTTTTAAAATAAATTCGCGCTGCCATTTTGAAAACAACTCAAATTCAATGTTGCTCATCAGGCTTGAAGAAAGAACCATATCAAGATTTTCATACTTTGTAGGTGTTATGTAATCTTCAATATCCTTTTGCATAGTGACGGCAGAGTATATGTTGTTTCCGCTTTGTGCGGCTGTTAAAACATCATCCTCACAAAACAAAGAAATCGACAAATTCATCTGCATATCGCCGTCGATAAGCAGCACTTTATAACCCATTTGCGATAACTCGTAACCCACATTACAACAGGTAGTCGATTTACCGCTTCCGCCTTTGTTGTTGGCAAAGCAGATTGTAACGGTTTTGCTCAAAACACAACACCTTCCTTTTATATATATTATATTTTTTTAAGTTTAAAAGTCAACTGTTTATGTGTTGTATTTTGTTTTTTGTATTTTTTTCGCAAAAGCAGGCAAAGATATAAATAACCTTAATTTTACGGAGGAATTTTTATGTGCAAAAAAACAATATCTTTTATACTTTGCACGGTGTTGATTTTGTCTACCGCGTTGTTTTCGGGTTGCGGTGAGAGCAAAAAAGCCGATGTTTATTTTTTGAATTTTAAACCCGAAGCCGCAAGTGTGTATAAAGAAATAGCCGAAAAATATGAGGAGGAAACAGGCGTTGCCGTAAAGGTGGTAACAGCGGCGGCAAACACTTATGAGCAGACCTTAAAATCAGAAATTGCAAAATCAAGCGCGCCTACTATATTTCAGGTGAACGGACCTATAGGTTATCAGTCCTGGAAAGATTATTGTCTCAATATAGAAAACAGCGAATTTGCTTCGCATTTAAGCGATAAAACGCTTGCCATAACCGACGAAAACGGCAACGGCATATACGGTGTGCCGTATGTTGTTGAGGGATACGGTATTATTTATAATAACGCCGTTATGAATAAATATTTTGCCTTGCCTGACCGTGCGGTAAATATAAATAACGCGCAGCAGATTAAAAATTTTGAAACACTTAAAGCGGTGGTTGAAGATATGACCGCCAAAAAGCATGAACTCGGTATAGACGGCGTTTTTGCGTCAACCTCGCTTTCAAGCGGAGAAGATTGGCGTTGGCAGTCGCATTTGCTTAATGTTCCGCTTTATTACGAACTGCGTGACAGCGAAGACTATGCCGACCCGATTATTGCCTGCCTTAATGCTAAAGAAATAGCTTTCAGATACTCGCAGAATTATAAAAATCTTTTTGACCTTTATACAAACAATTCAGTAACCGAAAAGGGAATTTTGGGTTCAAAATCTACAAGTGATTCAATGGCGGAATTTGCTTTAGGTCGTGTTGCCATGGTGCAAAACGGCAACTGGGCGTGGTCGCAGATTGCCGACGTTAAGGGCAATACCGTAGCAAAAGATGATATTAAATTTTTGCCGCTTTACACGGGCGTTTCGGGTGAAGAGGAACAGGGACTTTGCATAGGCACCGAAAATTATCTTGCGATTAACAAAAACGCAACCGCAGACCAACAACAAAAGTCGCTTGACTTTTTAAACTGGCTGTTTTCAAGCGAAACCGGTAAAAAATATGTAACCGAAAAATTGGATTTTATTACTCCGTTTGACACCTTCAGCGAAGATGAATTGCCTAATGACCCGTTAGCGCGTGAGGTTGTGCGTTATATGAACGATGAAAGTGTTCGGACTGTTCCGTGGGTGTTTACGGCTTTTCCGAGCGATGTTTTTAAAAGCGAGGTTGGGGCATCGCTTCTTGAGTATGTGCAGGGAACAAAAGAGTGGGACAATTTAGAGTCAACCGTTAAATCTGTGTGGAAGAGTGAACGCTCGTGAGAAAAGTTTCTAAAAAATGGTTTGCCGTATTTGTTTTGCCTACGCTTACGGCTTTTTGCATAGCGTTTTTGGCGCCGTTTATATTGGGACTTTATCTGTCTTTTTGCGATTTCAGAACGGTGAGCGACGCACGCTTTGTAGGGCTTCAAAATTATATAAACGCCTTTACTCAAAACCGCGAATTTATAAATTCGCTGCTTTTTACGCTTAAGTTTGCCGTTGTTGCAGTTGTAATTATAAATGTTTCGGCTTTTTTGCTTGCTCTTTTGCTTACAAGGGGGATAAAGGGCACAAACCTTTTTCGCACGGTTTTCTTTATGCCCAACCTTATAGGCGGAATAGTGCTCGGTTATATATGGCAACTTATTATAAACGGTATTCTTTATAAATACGGGTATTCAATAACCTCAAATTCGGCGTTTGGTTATTGGGGTTTAGTGGCTCTTATGAGTTGGCAGATGATAGGTTATATGATGATAATATATATTGCCGGTATTCAAAACATACCCTCTGCCATACTCGAAGCGGCGCGTGTTGACGGCGCAGGACCGATAAGAACGCTTTTTAAAATTATAATACCGTCCGTAATGCCTTCGATTACAATTTGTTTGTTTCTTACGATTACAAATGCCTTTAAACTGTTTGACCAAAATTTAGCACTTACTGCAGGCGCTCCGTCAAAACAGACTCAAATGGTGGCGCTTGATATTTATAACACATTTTACGGCAGGGTAGGCAGCGAAGGCATAGGTCAGGCTAAAGCGGTTATTTTCTTTATGCTTGTAGCGGTTGTTGCACTGTTACAGCTATATCTTACAAGAAGCAAAGAGGTAGAAAACTGATGAAAAAAATAAAAGTTTCAAGCGTTTTAATTTTTATCTTTTTGCTTGCTTTAAGCATAATTTTTTTGATACCGATAATTACGGTGGTTTTAAATTCTTTTAAAGACAAATTTTCGATAAGTCAGACGCCGTTTGTTTTGCCTGACACCGACACTTTTGCCGGAACAGAAAACTATATTTCAGGTATAAACGACACCGGTTTTTTGCAGGCGTTTTTTTGGTCATTGTTTATTACGGTGCTGTCGGTAGCGGTTATAGTTTTATTTACCGCTATGACATCGTGGTATATCATAAGAATTAAAAGCCGATTTAACAGTATACTTTACTATCTGTTTGTGTTTTCAATGATTGTTCCTTTTCAAATGGTTATGTTTACAATGTCAAAAATTGCAAATGTTTTAAGCCTCGATAACCCGCTTGGCCTTGTGTTTATATACCTCGGCTTCGGCGCGGGACTTTCGGTATTTATATTTTCGGGCTTCATTAAATCTGTGCCTATAAGTCTTGAAGAAGCCGCAGTGATAGACGGTTGTAATCCGTTCCAAACATTTTGGCGCGTGGTGTTTCCGGTTCTTAAACCTACGGCTGTTACGGTTGCTATTCTTAACACTATGTGGGTGTGGAACGATTATTTGTTACCGTATTTGGTAATAGGCAGTGATTATAAAACTATACCGATAGCCGTGCAGTATTTAAAGGGCGGTTACGGCTCTGTTGATATGGGCGCTATGATGGCAATGTTGGTGCTTGCAATTTTACCCGTAGTTATTTTTTATTTAAGTTGTCAAAAATATATTATAAAAGGGGTTGCCGCAGGTGCCGTTAAAGGATAGGAGCAAAAAAAGGGACAGCGGAGTATTGCTTGCGGTTTCGTCTTTGCCGTCCGATTACGGAATAGGAACTTTCGGCGAGCAGGCTTTTAAGTTTATTGATTTTTTAAAAAACAGCCGACAGCGTTTTTGGCAGATATTGCCTTTAAACCCTTTGGGTGAAGGCAATTCGCCTTATAAATCAATATCTTGTTTTGCGGGTGAAATGCTTTATATTGATTTAGATTTTTTGGTTCGCGACGGTCTGCTTTCACCCGAAGATATAGGCGAATATAAAAATTGCGACAGAGTAGATTATAACGCTGTTCGTCGGTTTAAAATTCCGCTTATATTAAAAGCGGCGGAAAATTTTAACACCAACGCGCTTTTCTTTAAAAAATTTTTAAAAGAAAACGATTGGTGGCTTAACGATTATGCTGTGTTTGCGGCGGCTCTGTCGGTTTATAAAACGAGCTGTATTACCGATTTGCCCGACGGTATAAAATACCGCTTGCCCCATGATTTAAAAGCGTTTGAAGAAAAACACCGCGACAAAATTACTTTTTATAAAATTGTTCAGTATATCTTTTACAGCCAATATTTTAATCTTAAAAACTACGCCGAGGAATGCGGTGTTAAAATCATAGGTGATATACCGTTTTATGTTTCACCGGACAGCGTTGACGTTTGGGTAAATCCCGATGATTTTAAGGTAGGCCGTGACTTTACGCCCACGGCTGTGGCAGGTGTTCCGCCCGATATTTTCTCTAAAGACGGACAGCTTTGGGGCAATCCGATATACAACTGGCAAAATATGCGAAAAAACGAATTTTTATGGTGGCAAAAAAGACTCGGCTTTTGTAAAAGTTTATACGATGTTTTGCGTATTGACCATTTCAGAGCCTTTGCCGATTATTACAGTATTCCTTACGGAAGCAAAACCGCGGTAAACGGCAGTTGGCAAAAGGGTGAGGGAGTTGCTTTTTGGAATAAAATCAGGGAGAAAATCGGCAGTATAAATATAATTGCCGAAGACTTGGGCGGAGAAGACGACCCCGATGTAAAAGAGCTTTTAAGGCAGACCGATTTTCCTAATATGAAAATTTTACAGTTCGGATTTGACGGTGATATGCAAAATGTTTTTCTGCCACAAAATTATAATTATAACAGTGTGTGCTATACAGGCACTCACGACAACGATACCGCGCTCGGTTGGTATAAAAATGCACCGCGAAAGCAAAAAGCGGTTTTTAACGCGCTTATAAAAGACAATGACCTTAATGTCTCTCACAGAATGATTAGAGCCGTTTCAAAATCACCGTCAATGCTGTGCATAGTTCCTATGCAGGATATTTTGTGCCTTGAAAGCTCTGCTCGTATGAACATACCGGGCACAATGTCGGGCAACTGGGTGTGGCGTTTAAAAAAGTCAGATATAAATGAAAAAAATTCGGAAATATTAAAAGACTTGACTAAAGAAAGAAACTGAAAAAAGGCGCTGTGAAATCTCACAACGCCTTTTTAAAGCCTTTAAGTCTTAATTTGATGTGTCGGAAGCAAGTTTTATATCAACCGAAAAAGACCTGCCGCCGCGATAGATTTTTGCGCTTACGGTGTCATCAGGCTCACAGTCATAAAGCACGTCGTTGAGCACGGTGTATTCGGTTATTGAAACACCGTTAAATTCGGTTATTATATCACCGCGTTCAATGCCGGCATTATCTGCAGGACTGCCTTCGGCAACGCTTGATACAACCGCGCCCGACGGATAACCGTAGAATGAGAGCACTTCGTTCGTATAGGTGCTGCTTATGCTTACGCCTAAATATGCCTGAGAATCGTTTTTGCGTGATATTATCTTGTCGCATTTTTCTTTAACTGTGTTAACAGGAATTGCAAAGCCCATACCCTCAAACTCAACCGAGGCTATTTTAGAACTGTTTATGCCTATAAGCTTACCGCTTGTGTCAAGCAACGCGCCGCCTGAGTTACCGGGGTTTATTGCGGCATCGGTCTGAATAAGTTTTAAAGCTGAGTTGGTCGAAACCGTGCGGTCAAGACCGCTTATTATACCGTAGGTTACACTGCCCATAAATTCAAGACCGCCGGGCGCACCTATTGTTATAACATTTTGACCTACTTTAAGGTCGCTGCTGTCGCCGAGCTCCATAGGTGTAAGACCGCTTGCATCAATTTTTATAACCGCAAGGTCGCAGGATATATTATAGCCTATAACAGAAGCCGAATAAGAATTTGTTTTATCGGCGCCGATGTATACATCTATCTTTGCCTTTGATGACTGGACTGCATCGCTTATTACATGGTAGTTTGTTATAATATAACCGTCTTGAGTGTAAACAACACCCGAGCCTTCGCCCGACTGCTCCTCACTGCCGCCGAACCAGTTTGAAACCGATGTTGTTGTGCGTATACCGACAACGCTGTCGGTGCATTTTTCGGCAACGGCTTCTGCTACGGAAGATGCCGTTTCATCAACCTTTATGCTTACATTGCTTGTGGGTGTGTTTTGTGTGGTCGATACAGTCGTGCTTTGTTCGGGTTTTAATACCGTTGCGATTATTGCAATACTGCTTGCGGCGCCTATTATTGCCGCAAGTATACTTGAAACAATAACGGTTGCCGTGCTGTGACCGCTTTTTTGTGATTTTACCTTTTTAGCCTTGTGCTGTTTTGAGTTGTAATAATTATTGTAAGACGCGGTATAGGTAGGCGCAGTTTGATAATCTGTATCGGTATTGCCCGAATTATCATTATGCGATACTTCGTCTTGAATAATGTCCTCCGACTTTTTGCTGTAATAGTTGCCGTTAGGCGTTACGGTGTATTCGGTGTTTTCACCGTTGTCTGTATTGTCAAAACCCGAAATGTTGCCGCTTTGTCGGTTATTTTTTTCAAATTCATTTTCGTTCATAAAATGATTCATCTCCGCAAAATTTTATTTTGTATTATAACTTTAAACCCAATTTATTACAATCATTATTTGATTTTGTGAATTAATCGTTAATAATTTTTTGTGTCAGACAAAAAAGAAAAAATAAGTTCTTTACTTTTTGAAAAAGTTGTGTTATAATACCAAGGCTGACTGTGTAAAGTCGGTAAATACCGTATCCTGTGCTTTGGGCGACTGCCGCTTTGCGCGGAACACTCAAATAGACCTTTGGCTCGGAATACGGCGGACTGTTTTTTAAAAAGGAGTGAAAACAATGACAAACGAACAAAAGCAGCAGATTATGGCTGAATATGCAACACACGAAGGCGACACAGGTTCACCTGAAGTTCAAATTGCTGTTCTTACCTATCGTATCAATGAGCTCAACGCTCACCTTGATGTTCACAAGAAAGACCACCATTCACGTCGCGGTCTTCTTAAAATGGTAGGTCACAGAAGAAACCTTCTTGCATATCTTCAAAAGAAAGATATCGAAAGATACCGTTCTATCGTTAAACGCCTCGGATTGCGTAAGTAATCGGGTAAAGACAAACCGAGCAAGTTTTATTTGCTCGGTTTGATTTTGTTATTATCGCTTTAAAGAGATTTTTTGTTGTTTAGCGGTAAATCGAGTGTCTGTGTAAGTTTATAACAGATGTTGGATTTATTGCTAAACGGAAAATCTCTTGAAAAATAAAATTATTTTAAACAAAGGAGATTGAAAAAATGTTTGAAAACTACAAGGTTTACGAAACCACCATTGCAGGCAGACCGTTTAAGCTTGAAACAGGTAAAATGGCAGGCCTTGCAAATGCCGCTTTTATGGCTTCTTACGGCGACACAAGCGTGCTTTGCACGGTAACCGCATCTTCAAAACCGCGTGAGGGCGTCGACTTTTTCCCGCTTTCTGTTGATTTTGAAGAAAAAATGTATGCCGTAGGCCGCATCCCCGGTTCGTTCCAGCGCCGTGAGGGCAAGGCAAGCGAAAAGGCAATTTTGGCTTCACGCTGTATAGACAGACCTATCCGTCCGCTTTTCCCGAAAGATATGCGCAACGATTGCTCTGTTGTTGCAACTGTTATGTCGGTTGACCCCGACTGCTCACCCGAAATCACTGCCGCTATCGGTGTATCTGCCGCTATAGCAGTATCCGATATTCCGTGGGACGGCCCTATTGCAAGCACAGCGGTAGGTCTTGTTGACGGTGAAATTGTTATAAACCCCACACTTGAACAACGCGCTAAAACCGACCTTACACTTACGGTTTCTTCTACAGCAGACTTGGTTGCTATGATAGAGGCAGGCGGTAACGAAATTCCGGATGACCTTATGTTTGACTGTATTATGGCAGGTCACGAGGTAAATAAAGAAATCGTTAAGTTTATCAACGGCATAGTTGCCGAAATCGGTAAAGAAAAGTTTGCTTTTGAGTCAAGCAACCCCGACCCCGAAATCATGGCAGAAATCGAAGAGTTTTGCATTGAAGATGTAAAAAAAGCGCTTGACACCGACGATAAAAATGTTCGTGACGCGGCATTGCTTCCTATATATGACGCTGTTCACGCTAAGTTTGATGAGCGTTTTGAAGGTTGCGAAGCAAAAATTGACGAGATTTTGTATCTTGTTCAAAAGCATGTTGTTCGCTCTTGGCTTAAGGATGAGGGCAAGCGTGTTGACGGACGCGGTATTGATGAAATCCGTCCTCTTGACGCGCAGGTTGACCTGCTTCCCCGTGTTCACGGTTCAGGTTTGTTTACACGCGGTCAAACACAGGTTCTTTCGGTTGCAACATTAGCACCAGTAAGCGAGGCTCAAAAGCTTGACGGTCTTGACGAAGAGGTAAGCAAGCGTTATATCCACCACTATAACTTCCCCTCATATTCAGTAGGTGAAACAAAGCCATCACGCGGCCCCGGCCGTCGTGAAATCGGTCACGGCGCTTTGGCTGAACGCGCGCTTTTGCCGGTTATTCCTTCTGTTGAGGAATTCCCCTATGCTATCCGTGTAGTAAGCGAAGTGCTTTCTTCAAACGGCTCTACTTCGCAGGGTTCTATCTGTGGTTCAACTCTTGCGCTTATGGCGGCAGGTGTGCCTATTAAAGCCCCCGTTGCAGGTATTTCATGCGGTCTTATCACCGGTGATGACGGCGTTTACGGCGACTTTATGACTATGGTAGATATTCAGGGACTTGAAGATTTCTACGGCGATATGGACTTTAAGGTAGCAGGCACACACAAGGGTATTACCGCTATTCAGATGGACCTTAAGGTTCACGGTCTTACCCCCGAAATTATTAAAGAAGCATTTGCTAAAACAAATAAGGCTCGTAAATATATTCTTGATGAAGTAATGCTCAAGTGTATACCCGAATACCGTAAGGAACTTTCACCCTATGCTCCCAAAATGCTCACCACAACAATCAGCCCCGACAAAATCGGTGATGTTATCGGTAAGCAGGGTAAGGTTATTCAGTCTATACAAGAGCAGTGCGATTGCACAATCAATATCGAAGAAGACGGTCATGTATTTGTTTCAGGACTTGATATTGATAAGGCAAAACAGGCTATAGACATAATAAATCTTATTGCAAACGACCCCGAAATCGGCGCAATTTACAGCGGTAAGGTTACAAGACTTATGACATTCGGCGCTTTTGTTGAAATCGCACCCGGTAAAGAAGGTCTTGTTCACATTTCAAAGCTTGATGTTAAACGCGTTGAAAAGGTTGAAGATGTAGTAGCGGTAGGCGACCAGGTTATCGTTAAGGTTACCGAAATCGACGACCAGGGCAGAATTAACCTTTCACGTCGTGACGCGCTTGTTGAGGTAAACGGCGCAGTTGTTGAAGACGATGCGGATGATGTTCCGCCTCGCAGAAACGACGGCAATCGCAACAGACGCGGTTTCAGAAATCGTGATAAATAATAAATAAAAGCATTTAAGCGGTGTTACCCGAATTTAAGGGTTACACCGCTTTTTTGTAAATTAAAAGGTTTTGTTATAGCAAATAAATAATGTGTGCAAATTCGTGGAATATTTTGTAAATCAGGCATAATTTTTGGCTTTTTAAACAGTTGACTGGTTACTTTGTTTGTAATATAATTGTAACAATATATTCAAAAATCACCTATAAGGAGGATGAACACGGTGATAAAAAAATATTTAAACCGTCTTTTTATTGACGGACTTTCGGGCATGGCATACGGTCTGTTTTCTACGCTTATAATAGGCACTATTATTTGTCAGATAGGCTCTTTAATAGGCGGTAATGTTGTCGGCAATTATTTTACCGCTATGGGCAATGTTGCAAAAACAATTACAGGCGCGGGCATAGGTGTCGGCGTTGCTGTAAAGCTTAAGGCTTCACCGCTTACCACAATTTCGGCTGCTGTTGCCGGTATGGTCGGCGCATTTCCTAATCTCGCGGTTGAAAGTTTTAAAATAGGTGCTCCCGGCGAACCGCTCGGCGCGTTTATTGCGGCTTATGTTGCTATAGAAATAGGCAGTCTTGTTTCTGGCAAAACAAAGCTTGAAATAATCGTAACTCCGCTTTGCTGTATATTGGCAGGCGCCGCAGCGGGATATTTGGTAGGGCCTTACATATCCGCCGCTATGAAGTGGATAGGCGCGCTTGTAAACATAAATGTTGAAAAGAGTCCGATTTTAGGCGGTATGATAGTATCGGTTGTTATGGGCATATTGCTTACATTGCCTATCTCATCAGCAGCAATAGGCATATCTATGGGTATAACCGGTCTTGCAGCAGGCGCAGCGACAATAGGTTGCTGCTGCAATATGGTTGGCTTTGCAGTTATAAGCTACCGTGAAAATAAAATGGGCGGACTTATCGCGCAGGGTGTAGGCACTTCAATGCTTCAAATGCCTAATATAGTTCGCAAACCTATAATCTGGTTACCGGCAATACTTGCAAGCGCAATTTTGGGTCCTGTGTCATCGGCATTGCTTAAAATGGTTAGCACTCCCGTGGGTTCGGGTATGGGTTCTGCCGGTCTTGTAGGTCAGTTTGCGGCTTACGGCGCTATGATAGAAGCAGGCACTTCACCGGTTATTGCTATTTTGCAAATAATTGTTATGCACTTTGTTTTGCCTGCTGTGGTATGTCTTGGCATTTCAGAGGCAATGCGTAAGCTCGGCTGGATTAAAAAGGGCGACCTTAAACTTCAGGATATAGCAAATGGATAAAAAGTCAAAGACTTTAAAAGCGGTAGAGGAGCTTGAAAAGCTGTATCCCACGGCAATTTGCTCGCTTAATTATAAAGACGCTTTTCAACTGCTTATCGCAACAAGACTTTCGGCGCAATGCACCGACGCTCGCGTTAATATTGTAACTCCTGCTCTTTTTGAAAAATATCCCGATGCTAAAAGTATGGCAAAAGTCACGGTAGAGGATATAGAAAACCTTATAAAAACCTGCGGACTTTATAAAACAAAAGCGCGCGATTTGGTGGGCATTGCACAAATGATTGTAAGTGATTTTGACGGTTGTGTGCCCGACACGGTTGAGCAGTTAATCCGTCTGCCGGGTGTGGGCAGAAAAACCGCCAACCTTGTTTGCGGTGATATATACGGTAAGCCTGCCGTAGTGACCGACACGCATTTTATAAGGTTGTGTAACCGCTTGGGTCTTGTAAAAACCACCGACCCGCTAAAAGTTGAAAAGGCGATGCTCAAATTATTGCCGCCTGAAAAATCAAATGATTTTTGTCACAGAACGGTGCTTTTCGGGCGCGATATATGCACGGCGCGCAAGACTTATTGCGAAAAATGCCCCCTTGCAGAAATTTGTCCGTCAAAAAGCAAATAATTAAATAACGGTTTGCATAAACTTAAAAAAATCCCCGACATCAGTCGGGGATTTTTAGTATATAAAAAACTATTGTTCGGAATAGGATTATTATTATTTGATAATAAATTATCGTTTTTCAATAAAATAATTATTGACAAACGATAATTTTGATGATATTATAATAACAAATAATTCCATCGGAGGTAATTTTATGTGGAACAGAAAACGCTCGGTAATATTATCTATTGCGGTTTGCTTTGCATTTTTGGCTATTCTTACGGTTCTTGTTTTTGCAGGACCTAAAATTGTAGAAATTTGGTTTACAGCATACCGCGGCTTTGACAAAAACGGTTTTGCTCTAAATAAAATGCTTGTTTTGTTTAAAGCGTGTTTTTATCCCTGCGCGATATTTGCTTATGTAACCCTTTACAGTCTTATAAAATTGCTTTTCAATATAAAAAAAGAAGAAATATTTATTACACAAAATATAAAGTATCTTCGCCGTATTTCTTGGTGTTGTTTTGCGGTTGCAGTTATAACGCTTGTCGGGGGAATATTCTATATTCCGTTTCTTTTTATAACAGCGGCTGCCGCATTTGTAGGTCTTATGCTTCGCATTGTAAAAAATGTTATGCAGAACGCCGTCGAAATTAGCGAAGAAAATCAACTTACAATATAAAGACAGAGGTATTTTATGATAGAAATTGATTTAGATGTAATGCTTGCGATGCGTAAAATGACATCGCTTGAGCTTTCGGAAAAAATCGGCATAACGCCCGCAAATCTTTCTATACTTAAAACAGGAAAAGCTAAAGCAATACGCTTTTCTACGCTTGATGCGATTTGCAAAGTGCTTGACTGTCAACCGGGAGACATAATTAAATATTCGGAAGGGGATTGATTTTATGAATTTTGAGAATAATATTCAAGAATGTGAATGTGCCCAAACAGATTTTAATTCTGAAAAAGACAAAGATAGTTCAACAGTTGTAAAACAAACTTTTGCGATAAATAAAAAAGATATATTATTTGCGGTAGGAGCCGTTGTATGCTGTGTTTTTACGGCTTTGTTCGGAATTTTTAATTTTGCGCTCGGATATACGCTGTCAACGGTTATGCTTACAGTGCTTATAAGTTTATATTTTGTAAATAAACAAAAAATAAAATTAACATCTGTTTTTTACGGCTTGTTGACAGTAATGAATTCTGCGGTGTTTATAAGCACTACCAATGCAAGTGTAAAATTTTTTGCGGTAATTATAATATTTTTGCTTTGTATAATGTTTTTTGATGGTTTTATAAATACTCGCCGCCGCGGTAACAAAGCGGTTATTAACACTTTTTATTCGGCATTTTCAAGTGTTGGTAACATTTTGATTTCGGTTAAATCTTTATTTGACGGTAACGGCAGCAAAAAAGTTATTAAAGTATTTATCGGTATGATATGCGCAATACCGATGCTTATTATTATAGTTCCGTTGCTTATTTCATCTGACGATGCGTTCAGCGGACTTGTTGAAAATATTTTCAGCAACTCTTTTAATACAATTTTAAAAATTATATTGGGTTTAGGTATGTCGCTGATTGTAATTTCATACGGATTTTCTGTTAAAAAAGGCTTGAGTGCGCAGTTAAAACCGTGTAATTTTAAGGGCGTTGAAAATATATATGTTATTTCTTTTTTAAGCGTTATATCGGCTTGTTATTTGCTTTATTTGTTTTCACAGCTTGCGTATTTTTTCAGCGCTTTCAGCGGGATTTTGCCGTCGGGTTACAAGTTTAATGTTTCGCAATACGCCCGAAAAGGCTTTTTTGAAATGTGCGTAATAGCCGTAATAAATTTAGCCGTTACGGCTTTGTGTATACTCTTATCTAAAAAAAACAACGGAAAATTAAACTACGCAATAAAAGCTTTTTGCACCTTTATATCGGTTTTTACACTCATAATAATTGCAACTGCTGTTTCAAAAATGGTGCTTTATATAAAATCTTTCGGTATGACCGTGTTAAGAATAACGACAAGCTCTTTTATGCTGTTTTTAGCCATAGTTTTTATAAGTGTAATTTTGCGCATTTATATTTCTAAAATAAATGTTTTAAAAACAGCAATTATAACCGCAGGCTGTGTGATATTTGTTTTGGGAACGGTAAATGTAAATGCCGTGTCCGCAAAATACAATTATGAAGCCTATAAAACCGGCAGACTCAAAAACATAGACATATATGCAATGTATGAGTTGGGCGACGAGGGCATACCGTATATTACAAAACTTGCTTGCAGTAAAAAGCCGGAAATTGCAAAAGAAGCTCAATATTATTTGTCGCAGGCATATTTATATGATTATTTTGACAATAATGCAGATTCGCAATCATTTACTGTTGATGATTTAAAAGAAAAACAAAAATATAAAGGCATAAAAAACTACAGCATACCTAAAGCAGAAGCATATAATTCACTGTATAAATTTATAGAGAAAAACCCGAGTTTCAGCAGCAGTTGTCAGTTTTTGGTTAATTTTTACGAGTGGTAAAGGGGAAGGCTGTAAAAACGTTAAAACGGCGAGTCGCTTTCGGGATTGCACATTTGCATACATTTGCTTATGCTCAATTCAAGATTGCTCTCACTGATTTAAAACACATTTCATGTGCACCAAAATCAGTTTCGCAACTTGAATATCAACACTGTATTGTTTCGTTTTTTGTAAAGGGGAGGGAAGTTAGTTAATGATTGTTTATCGTGAACTTTCCTCCCTTTGCGCAGATTTGGGCTTTTCTTTAAAGCATTTATATACACTCGGCAACAGACCTGAAAAGCATTATCATAAGGCAAGTGTTCCGAAAAACAGCGGCGGTTTTCGCGAACTTACAGTTCCCGATAATGAACTTAAAACTGTGCAAAAAAGAATTGATAATGTGATTTTGCCTATTATCGAGATTTCGCCATACGCTACCGCGTACAGACCGGGCGGCAGTCCGCTTGCAAATGCAAAACCGCATATAAATAACAACACGCTTTTAAAATTGGATATTCGCCATTTCTTTGACAAAATTACTTTTTCGATGATTTTAGGCGCCTTTTCAAAAGAGATTTTTTCTGACAAAGTTGCTATGATTTTGGCTCAAATTTGCAGTTTTCATGAAGCGTTGCCGCAAGGCGCGCCGACTTCTCCCGCGATTTCAAACATTATTATGAAAGATTTTGACAATGCGGTGGGCGCTTGGTGCAAAAACGGAGGTATTACATACACCCGTTATTGCGACGATATGACCTTTTCGGGCAGTTTTAAACCTAACGAGGTCATAGAATTTGTAAAATCAGAACTTGCTAAATACGGTTTTTATCTAAATAATAAAAAGACAACCGTTGTGCGTGACGGACAAAAGAAAATAGTAACCGGTATTGTTGTTAATGAAAAAGCGAACACCTCCGCAATTTACCGCCGAAAAATCAGACAGACGATGTATTACTGTATGGAATACGGCGTTGACTCGCATATGCAAAATAAGAATATAACAGATACCAAAGAACACTATTTACAAAAACTTTTGGGACAAATAAATTTTGTGCTGTCGGTAACGCCCGAAAACGAGGAATTTATTAAATACAAACGCTGGGTAACCGAAAATTTGCAAATGAGCGTATAGGTTTTTGATGTTAAGATTTTGCACAATTATAAAAACATAAATAAAACAACTCTCTCATATAATTTACCAAGTCATTTAAGGTGGTAGGTAGTATGAGAGAGTTTTCTTGTGACAGGGCAGAGATGTTGGGTAAATACATAGTAGATACCGGCGCCACCGTGCGCGCCGCCGCAAAGGTATTCGGCGTCAGCAAATCAACGGTGCATAAAGATGTAACCGAACGGCTTTTACATATAAATCGCAGGCTTTATAGTCAGGTTAATGCTGTGTTGCAAAAAAACAAGAGTGAGCGACATATACGCGGGGGAATGGCAACAAGACGCAAATACAAAGGCGAATAGGTCGTGCAACTAAAAACAGTCTCTGCTTAAAATATGAAAGCAGAGACTTTTTGGTAAACCTGATTTAAGTATTTACGGTGTTTTTCTTTTTGAAAAAATCGGGCAACTGCGCTAATACTATTGCCGAAAAGACAAGCAGGCAACCTATGATTTCATTGCCTTTTAGTGCGTTACCGGTGATAACCCAACCACCGAGGGCTGCAAATACGCTTTCAAGACTCATAGAAAGCGATGCTATTGCCGGTTCGGCATATTTTTGACCTACTATCTGCAAGGTATAGGCAATTCCGCTTGATACAATGCCCATATATAAAATTTCGGGCAGAACCGAGAGTATATTTTGAATGTTTATTTTATCAAATTCAAAGATAATAGCCATTATTCCCGAAAATATACCGCAAAAGATAAATTGAAATGCCGAAAGTCTGACACCGCCTATCAAACCGCAGTATTTGTCTATAACGATAATGTGCATTGAAAACGCAAGAGTGCAACACAAAACCAAAATATCCGCAAAATAGAAACCGCTTACACCTTCATAAAGGCAGAGTATATAAAAGCCGCCGAGCGCCACAAGCGCCGAAATCCAGACCACAGCAGGCACTTTCTTTTTGGCAAACACCGACATAATAGGCACTATAATTACATAAAGCGCGGTTAAAAAGCCCGAGCGCGCTTCTGTAGGCACTCCGTCAGGATATGCGGCTATGCCGAACTGTTGAAAGTTGGTCGATACGGCAAGCACCACGCCGCAGACCATACTGCCCGTAAAAAGCAGTTTTTTATCAAAATTTTTGGGGATGGGCACATATTCTTTGTTTTTGCCTGACATTATACCCATAAAAGCAAACAAAAATATTGCACCTATAAAAGAGCGCATGGCATTAAATGTAAAAGGCGGTATTTTATCGGCGGCTCGGTTTTGCACCACGAACGCAAGTCCCCAAAGTAAAGCCGCAGTGCACAATATAAGACTGCCCTTTAAATTATTTTTTTTTGCCATTTTTTCAAGTCCCTTCTCACCGCGAGAAATAAAATATAAGGCATTATACCATAAAAGACAGTTTTTGGCAAATAATAATATTGCTTTTTATTGACAAAAAATGTATAATACTTATGTATGTTAAAAAATATGGAGGATGTCAATGCTGCAACTTAAAAATATTTCTTTTTCTGCCGAAAACGAAGACGGGGTTAAAGAGATTTTAAAAGAAATAACAATGGATATTGATGACGGCTTTCTTGCTATAACCGGTCCTAACGGCGGCGGCAAGTCAACTCTTGCAAAAATCATTGCAGGTATTTTAAAGCCGACATCAGGCAAAATTTTGCTTGACGGAGAGGATATAACCGACCTTTCGATAACCGAAAGAGCGCAAAAGGGCATAAGCTTTGCTTTTCAGCAACCGGTTCGTTTTAAGGGTATTACCGTAAACGACCTTATAAGACTTGCATCGGGTAAAGACATAAGTATGTCCGAAGCGTGCGATTATCTTTCGCAGGTGGGTCTTTGCGCGCGCGACTATATAAATCGTGAGGTTAACGCTTCGCTTTCGGGCGGTGAGCTTAAACGAATTGAAATAGCCACGGTTTTAGCCCGCGGAACAAAGGTTTCGATTTTTGATGAACCCGAAGCGGGTATTGACCTTTGGAGTTTCGGTAATCTTATAAATGTTTTTGAAAAAATGCGTGAAACATTGGGCGGCACAATAATTATAATTTCGCATCAGGAAAGAATTTTAAATACTGCCGATAAAGTTGCCGTGCTCAGCGCAGGCGAACTTAAATCTTACGGCAAACGCGAGGATATATTGCCGGAATTGCTCGGCAAAACAAACGCTGTCTGCCCGGTGCTTACTGACAAAACAATATAAGGCGGTGCTACGGTGAACAAAATAGAACAAGATTTGCTTAAAATAATTGCCGATATGGACTCGACACCTTCGGGTGCGTTTAATATCCGCGCAAACGGTGCGCTTGCGCAGCGCAACACAACCCCTAATATTGATATTCGCACAAAAACCGACAAAGACGGTATTGATATTATAATTCGCCCCGGCACAAAAGGTGAGACGGTGCACATACCGGTAATTATAAGCAACAGCGGTATAAGTGATTTGGTGTATAACGATTTTATAATCGGCGAAGACTGCGATGTTACTATTATGGCAGGTTGCGGAATACACAACTGCGGCGACGGCGAATCGCGTCACGACGGTATACACACATTCTTTGTGGGTAAAAACGCAAAGGTTAAATATATAGAGCGCCACTACGGTGAGGGCGACGGCGTCGGCGGCAGAAATATGAATCCGACCACAGTTGTAAATATAGCCGAGGGCGGTTATATGGAAATGGAAACTAGCCAGATAAAAGGTATAGACAATACAAAGCGAATTACACGCGCCACCCTTGACCGCGACGCTACGCTTGTAATACACGAAAAAATTATGACTCACGGCTCACAACGCGCCGAAACCGACTTTTCGGTTGATATGAACGGCGAAAATTCAAGCGCGAATGTTGTTTCGCGTTCTGTAGCGCGTGACAACTCGGTGCAGGTTTACCGTTCAAATATTAACGGAAATAATCTTTGTTCGGGTCATACCGAATGTGACGCCATAATTATGGGAAACGCAAAGGTAAGCGCTATACCCGAAATTAACGCAAATCATATTGACGCGTCCCTTATACACGAAGCGGCTATCGGTAAGATTGCCGGCGAACAGCTTATAAAGCTTATGACTTTGGGACTTACCGAACAGCAGGCCGAAGAAGAAATAGTAAACGGATTTTTAAAGTGAAAATTTTTATGTTGATTATTTTTAAATAAAATGGTATTATTATTTTATAAAAATAGGGGGTTTGTGTATGAGTGCTGATATTACGGTTTCGGCATCTATTGTTACCTATAACGATATCAGCCGTGCGCCCGCTGCCGTAGACAGCGTGGTCGAAAACACAAAAAAATACCCGCTAAAGCTCTATGTTGTCGATAATGCTTCAACCGACGGCACAGCTGATTTTATTGAAAAAACCTGCAAAGCCACTGTGATAAGACAGCATAAAAATTTAGGTTTCGGGGCAGCGCATAATGCCGTGCTTAATGAAGGTTTGGGTAAATATCATTTTGTTATAAATCCCGACATAACCTTAAATTCCGATGTTATATCATATATGGTTGATTTTTTTGAACAAAATCCCGATGTGGTTATGGCAATGCCTAAAATTTTAAATGCCGACGGCAGTGAGCAAAAATTGCCTAAAGAGCGCCCGACTTTTAAAAGGTTGTTTTTAGGCAGACTTTCGCAAAAAATACGCAGTGAGTATGTGTGGGCTGAAAAAACGGTAAATTCACCTTGCGAAATTGATTTTTGCAGCGGATGTTTCTTTTGCATAAGAAGCGATGTTTTTCAAAAACTCGGCGGATTTGATACAAGATATTTTATGTATCTTGAAGACGCCGATTTAACGCTTGAATCAAAAAATATAGGTAAAGTTATGATTTTACCGCAGTTTAGTGTAAATCACGCGTGGGAGCGCGAAAGTGCAAAAAGTTTAAAATATTTATTTATTCATATAATTTCTTGCTTTAAATTTTTATTAAAATGGAGGGGTAAGCAAAGATGAAAATTATGATTACCGGCTGTCACGGTCAGTTGGGCAACGAGTTGCAATCTATTATTGCAAGCGGTAAAAGCGAGATTGGCGCAATACCCGAAGCGGTTGTCGGCGCACAGGTTTTTCCCGTAGACATTGACACGCTTGACATAACCGATATGTCGGCTGTAAGCGACTTTGTTTCACAAAACAAACCCGATGTTATAATTAACTGCGCGGCTATGACTAATGTTGACGGCTGTGAAAGCGATTATAAGACAGCATTTAAAGTTAACGCTTTAGGCGTTAAAAATTTGGCGGTTTGCGCCGAGAATATCGGGGCAAAATTTATACATGTGTCAACCGACTATGTTTTTGCGGGCAACGGCACAAAGCCTTACTGCGAGTGGGATAAGACCGACCCGCAGAGCGTTTACGGCGCGTCAAAGGCTTTGGGTGAAAAATATGCCCTTGCTTTTTGTAAAAAGTCTTTTATTGTTCGCACATCATGGCTTTACGGCTATGTGGGCAAAAACTTTGTTAAAACGGTCCGTCGAGTTATTCGCGCAAACGGCGGTATAGGTGTTGTATGTGACCAACGCGGTAATCCTACAAATGCAAACGATTTGGCTCACCATTTGCTTAAATTGGCAGTTACCGAAGAATACGGAATTTATCACTGCACAGGTGAGGGCGAGTGTTCTTGGTATGACTTTGCTGTTAAAATAGCTGAATATTCGGGACTCGGTGATACGGTTACACCCTGCACCACCGAAGAATATAACGCAAAATTCAATGTGCATACAAAAAGGCCGGAATATTCATCACTTCGTAATTTGGCGCTTGAATGCACAGTCGGCAATGAAATGCGCGACTGGCAGGAAGCCTTAAAAACATATATTTCAAAAGTGGAGGACTAAAAAATGAAAACCTATTTAGTAACAGGCGGCGCAGGATTTATCGGTTCAAACTTTGTTATCTATATGCTTAACAAGTATGATGATGTAAAAATCATCAATGTAGATAAACTTACTTATGCCGGAAATCTTGAAAATCTTAAGAGCGTTGAAAACAACCCTCGTTACAGCTTTGTTCAAGCCGACATTTGCGACAGAGAGGCAATCTCTAAAATCTTTGCTGAAAATGACGTTGATTATGTTGTAAACTTTGCGGCAGAAAGCCATGTTGACCGCAGCATAACAAATCCTGAAATATTTGTTAAAACAAATGTTGAAGGCACTGTTAATATGCTTCAATGCGCAAAGGTTGCTTGGAGTATAGGCGATGATAAATATAAAGAGGGCGTAAAATATTTGCAGGTTTCTACCGATGAAGTTTACGGTTCTTTGGGTGAAACAGGTTACTTTACCGAAACCACACCCCTTGACCCTCATTCACCGTATTCATCATCAAAAGCAGCAGCTGATTTCTTTGTAAAAGCATTCGGCGATACCTATAAGTTCCCTGTAAATATAACCCGTTGCTCAAATAACTACGGACCGTTCCAGTTCCCCGAAAAGCTTATTCCGCTTATTATGAACAACACTTTACAGCACAAAGATTTGCCCGTTTACGGTGACGGTATGCAAATTCGTGACTGGCTTTATGTTGAGGACCACTGCAAAGCCATTGATATGGTTATTCGCGGCGGCAGACTCGGTGAGGTTTATAATGTAGGCGGTCATAACGAAAGACCTAATATATTTATAGTTAAATCTATTATCGAATACATTAAAGAAAATGTTGACGCAACCGTCGGCGAACATATGATTAAGCATGTTACCGACCGCAAGGGCCATGACCGTCGTTACGGTATTGACCCGCAAAAAATCAAGGACGAGCTCGGTTGGTATCCTGAAACCTGCTTTGAAGTCGGCATTAAAAAGACACTTAAATGGTATCTTGACAACAAAGAGTGGTTTGAAAATGTAACAAGCGGCGCTTATCAAAAATACTACGAAACAATGTATAGCGGAAAAGAGGAGTTATAATTTAATGGGAAAGTTTAATTTTATTAAAACTTCTATTGACGGCGTTATAATTGTTGAGCCAACCGCATTCGGCGACAGTCGCGGCTATTTTATGGAAACATATCAAAAAGAAGACTTTAAAGCAGGCGGAATTGACATTGACTTTGTTCAGGACAATCAGTCGATGTCTACAAAAGGCGTGCTTCGCGGACTTCATTTCCAAATTAACTATCCGCAGACAAAGCTGGTTCGTTGTGTTCGCGGTGAAGTGTTTGATGTTTGCGTTGATTTGCGCGAAGGTTCAGAAACCTACGGCAAGTGGGAAGGCGTTATCCTTTCAGCCGAAAACAAGCGTCAGTTTTTAGTTCCGAAGGGCTTTGCGCACGGTTTTGTTGTGCTTTCCGATGAGGCGGAATTCTGCTACAAGGTTGATGATTATTATCATCCTAACGATGAGGGCGGTCTTATGTGGAACGACCCGGATATAGGCATTGAGTGGCCTATACCCGCCGATATGGAGATTAAACTTTCGGATAAAGATAAACTTCATCCGCCTTTCAGCGAGTATAAAAAGAAGTAAAAATTGGCTATAAATAAAACCTCTCTTAAAAGGTAAAACTACCTTTGAAGGGAGGTTTATTTTTATGCAAAAAGGAAATACAATGTCATTTGTAAAAGGAGTAGGCGCAGGTATGGTGGCAGGTGCCGCCGCAGTTGTTGCCGGCAAAATGATGATGCAGGACAAGCACAATGTTTCAAAAGGTTCAGCCAAAGTAGTAAAAGCGGTAGGCGAAATAGTAGAAGGCGTGCAAACCATTTTTAAGTAAAACAAAAGCCGTGCGGTGAATTACCGCACGGCTTTAAGCTTGAAAAATGTTATTTTGCTTTTCTTTCTTTGTATATTACCCACAACGGACCTGATACAAACAATGATGAGAAACAGCCTGATACAAGACCGAATGCCATGGGTATTGCAAACGAACGCAATGATGTAAGACCGAACACTTCGGATACAACAACTATTGTAAGCACGGCACAAACGGTTGTAACGGTTGTAACTATGTTACGAACAAGTGTGCTTGAAACACTCAAATCCATATTTTCACCAACCGAAAGTTCGGGGTGGAGGCGTTTGTTTTCACGGACACGGTCATAGATAACTATTGTATCGTTAAGCGAATAACCGAGAATTGTAAGAACTACAGCCATAAAGTTCATATCTATCGGCAGTCTGAATATTACGCATATAAAGAACGCAACAAGCAGGTCGAGTATAAGTGCGCAGAACGCTGTAATCGCAGCCGATACACCGCCTATTTTTCTGAAACGGATACCGACATAAATTATAACAAGCACTGCCGTTATAAGAACCGCTACCAAGCTTTTAATAAAGAATGTGCCGGCTATTGTAGGACTGATGGAGGTTGAGTCGTAAAGCTCAATTTCATTGTCGGCAAACTTTTCTTCCAAAGCAAGTGTGATGTTTTCTTGCGTTTCAGCCGAGATAGAGTTTTTGCCTGCAAGAGTAATTACATAAGAGTTAACATCACCTGCAAGAGATGTGTTTTTTCCGACGGTAAACTCTTTATCAAGAGCGGTAGCTACGGTGTCTTTAAAGTCATTTTCGGCAATTTCGCCTGTGTATGAATAAGAAATCTTTGTGCCGCCGCTGAAGTTAATGTCAAGTTTAGGACCGAAGACAACAGTCATTATTATGCCTATAACAAATAAAACGGCATAAACAATCATAACGATTTTAAAGCATTTTTTTGTGTTAATAGTTTTATCAGCCATTTTTCTTACCTCCGTAAAAAGCAGGTTTGCGCATAAACTTTAATTGTGAAATACTGCGAAGCATAGCTTTAGAAGCAAGAACGCCCATAACAAGATTGAATATTACGCCGATTAAAAGTGTGTAACCGAACGAATAAATCGAACCTGTTATTGATGCGCCGAACAATGACATAAGCGGTGAGAAGAGTGTGCCCAAGAAACCGTCGGGTGAGCCGAAAGCGCCCATAAGAACTATTGATACGATAACTATGGTAACGTTACCGTCGATAATAGCGCTTAAACTGTTTTTGTAACCTGCTGCTATTGCATTGTCAATTGTCTTGCCGCGTTTAAACTCATCACGGATACGCTCTGCCGCGATAACGTTACAGTCAACGCCGACACCTATCGAAAGTATGATGCCCGCAATACCCGGTATTGTAAGCGTAAAGCTTGAAATTCCGGGGAAGAAGCCTGATATACAAGCTATTGTGCCCGCAAGCTGACCAAGTAGCGCAATAGCGGCAATAACACCGTTTACGCGGTAACGCGCAATCATAATGATGCAAACTGTTGTAAACGCGATAGCGCCTGCAATAAGCATAACGCGAAGCGCATCAGAACCGAGTGACGGTGAAATGATTTGCAACTTGCTTTCGTCAACGGTGAGCGCAAACGGAAGCGAACCGGCGTTGATTTTGTTTGCAAGGTCAAGCGCTTCATCGGCGTTTTCCATACCGTCAATATAAGCCGAGCCGTTTGTTATAACGGTGTTAACGGTGGGTGCTGAAAGCATCACATCGTCCATCCAAATAGAAATGGTCTGACCGAGATATGTCTGTGTAGCTGCGGCAAACTTTGCTGTGCCTTGGTCGGTAAGTTCAAGCGCCACGATAGGCTTTGTAGAATCTTCGGGGTGAACGCCGGCGTATGCAGATTTAATATCCTGCGAGCCTTGCAGAATAATATTCGTGTTATCCTGACCTGCGCAGAATGTAAGCATTGCGGTTTCACCGAGTTCCTGAACAGCGGCCTGCGCGTCAAAATCACTTTCGTCTGCTTTCCAAGGGAAGCGGACA
This sequence comes from Acutalibacteraceae bacterium, assembly GCA_036308405.1. Lineage (GTDB taxonomy): Bacteria > Bacillota > Clostridia > Oscillospirales > Acutalibacteraceae > UBA737. Next base: position 7,599 of record JAXJVR010000041.1, on the reverse strand, counting down.
ATAATCTGATGATTGTGATTGTCGGCATAAACCTCATAATCGGTTATGTTGTTGTTTACAAGACGGGTCTCTATAACCGCTTTTGCAGAGTCCATATCGTTTTCGGTTATTTCGACATCTTCGATATCGGGGCTGAAAACCGCCTCAACACCGCCGCTTATATCGATACCCCAACGGATATCTTTAGCGCCTTTTACATAAATCTGTCTTGTGTCGCCGTGGTAATTCTCAATGCCGAAGAAAGCCAGATATGTAAGGGCTAAAATCAGCGCGAGGATTACAAAAAATGTCGACTTGTGAGCAGTTTTAGACTTCATTTTTTTAAAACCTCCAATTTGTTTATATGCATTGTTTATGCGATTAGTATATTATACTAAATAATGCCGTTAAAGTCAAACCAAATCAGTTTTTACCGTCAAGCAGTTTTTCAAGAGCCGCAACCTTAACCGCCGAACAAAGAATAACCGCTGCGGTTTTAATTTCTTCTGCACTCGGATATGTCGGCGCTATGCGAAGGTTTGAGTCGTCGGGGTCTTTGCCGTAGGGATAGGCGGCGCCTGCCGGTGTTAATATAAGACCTGCGTTTGCACAAAGTTGTTCAACACGCTTTGCGCAACCCGGTAAAACATAAAGGCTTATGAAATATCCGCCTTTGGGGTTTGTCCAATGCGCAATGCCGGTATCTTTTATTCTGGTATCAAGCTCGGTTAATACGCTTTCAAATTTGGGGCGTATAATATCGGCGTGCTTTTTCATATGGGCGTATAAATCATCAGCTGTTTTAAACATTCTTGCGTGTCGCAGTTGGTTAAGCTTGTCGGGTCCTATTGTTTGGAATTTCATTCGGCTTTTAAGTATTGCCACATTGTTAGGACTGCCTGCCGCTACGGCAACACCGGCTCCCGGAAAGCTGATTTTAGATGTTGACGCAAAAATTATGGGCAAATCGGGGTTGCCTGCTTTAAGACATTCGTCATAAATATTTAAAAGCGTATCGCCCTCGTCATAAAGGTCATGTATACAGTATGCGTTGTCCCAAAAGATTTTAAAATCTTTTGCCGCCGGCTTAAGACGCGCAAAACGGCGAACAACCTCATCACTGTAGGTTATGCCTTCGGGGTTAGAGTATTTGGGAACACACCAAATACCCTTAACCTTTTCGTCTTTTACAAGCTCTTCAACCTCGTCCATATCCGGTCCGTCTGCATTAAGCTTTACGGGGATAAGTTCAAAACCGAAATATTCGGTTATCGCAAAGTGACGGTCATAACCGGGCGCTGGGCACAAAAACTTAAGTCCTGTTTCTTTACACCAAGGTTCACCGCCGAGACCGTGCGTCATAGCCTGCGCTATGGTGTCAAACATCATATTAAGCGATGAATTACCGCCTACTATAATCTGGTCGGGCGCAAGGCCTAAAACTTCACCGAAAAGATTTTTCAGTTCACGCAGACCGTCAAGGCCGCCGTAGTTACGGCAATCAATACCTTCAATGTTTTTAAAACCGGTGTCGTTGCCGACAAGGTCAAACATTTTTTCGCTTAAATCCATATTGTCAGCACCCGGCTTACCGCGTGACATATCAAGCGAAAGATGCATTGAACGCAACTTTTCATACTCGGCTTTTGCCGAGGCGAACTCTGCTTTAAGTTCGTCTTTGTTCATTTTTAAATAATCGGGCATATAAAAACCTCCAAGGAATATTAACAAAATTATAACACTAAATATATAATATAATACATTTAACTACATTTTTCAAGCATAAATACGCGCTTTGAAAAATTTTTTAAAAAACACTTGACAATATTCGCAAATAATGTTATTATATGCAAAACAAAAAACCGATGATTAAGAGTAGTAACCTTAATTTGAAGCTTTCAGAGAGTTGCCGACGGTGAAATGGCAGCAGTGAATGTTAAGGCGAATGGACTTATGAGGGTGACCGAAAGGCACAGAGCCGAGTAGCAGTCAACGGGGTGTTCCCGTTACAGAACAGCTTACATATCAGTGTAAGGCAAAGCGGATGATTATTTCATCAATAAGGGTGGCACCGCAGGATTTGTATTTTCAAAGTCTTGTCCCTATTTAGTATAGGGATAGGGCTTTTTTATTTTTTATCCCTTGATTTTTAAGGAGATGCTTTTATGAAACTTTTAACTAAACGATGGCGAAGCTTAAACTGAATTTTAACAAATTTAATTTATAATCATAATCTTTATTAAAATTTACTTTAGGAGTCGATAAAAATGAAAAAAATAATAAGTTTAGTTCTTGCTTTAATAATGGTATTTTCACTCGCAGCTTGCGGCAGCAACAACAGTGCAGGCAAAACCACTTATAAGGTAGGTATTTGTAATTATGTCGATGATGCATCGCTTAATCAGATAATAGACAACATAAAATCACGCCTTGCCGAAATTGAGACCGAAAAGGGCGTTAAGTTTGAAATTTCTTATGACAACTGCAATGCGGACGCAAATGTAATGTCACAGATAATTGCAGATTTTATTGCCGACGGTGTTGACCTTATGGTAGGTGTTGCAACACCGGTTGCAATGGCAATGCAGTCCGCTACCGAAGACAACGGTATCCCGGTAATTTTCTCGGCTGTATCAGACCCGATTTCTGTCGAGCTTGTTGAGTCGCTTGAAGCGCCCGGTGCTAACATTACGGGAACATCCGATTATCTTGATACAAACTCTGTTATGAACCTGATATTTGCGCTTGATAACGATGTTGATAAGGTTGGTTTGCTTTATGATGTAGGTCAAGATTCATCCGCAACACCTATTGCCGACGCTAAAAAATATCTCGACAGCAAAAACATAGAATATGTAGAACGCACCGGAACGGGCGTTGACGAGGTAATGCTTGCGGCTGACGCACTTGTAGCAGACGGAGTAGATGTTGTATTTACACCTACCGATAACACCATTATGACAGCCGAACTTTCTATATACGAAAAATTTGCCAAAGCAGGCATTAAGCATTACACCGGCGCAGATTCATTTGCGTTAAACGGCGCGTTTTTAGGCTACGGCGTTGACTATGCAAATTTAGGTCGTGAAACCGCAGATATGATAGCCGAGGTGCTTATAGAAGGCAAAGATACCGCTTCTATGGCGGTTAAAACCTTTGACAACGGCACCGCTACCGTTAACACCGATGTATGCGATGAATTAGGACTTAATTTTGAAGATGTAAAATCTGCATTTGAGCCTTTCTGCACAGCAGTAAACGGAATTGAAACAGCAGAAGAATTTGAATAAAAACGGAGATTTTGACAGTTTATGGATATAACTACTATATTGGGTTTAGGGCAAACTGCCCTTGAACTCGGACTTATGAGTTCGCTTACGGTTTTGGCACTGTTTTTAAGTTATTCAATGCTTAATGTATGCGACCTTTCAACCGACGGTTGTTTTACACTCGGCGCTACTGTAGGCGCGGTGGTTGCAATATCCGGTCATCCGATACTTTCCATACCGGCGGCAATGCTTGCCGGTATGCTTTCGGGTTTTATAACCGCATTTTTGCAAACACGAATGGGCATAGACAGTCTGCTTTCGGGTATTATTGTGAACACGGCGCTTTACTCGGTAAATATTGCCGTTATGGGCAACTCGTCATTACTTAATATGAACAAGACCGAAACCGTTTTCACAAAGGTAAAAACGGCGCTTGAGGGCACATTTATAGCAAAGCAGTATAAGCTTATTGTAATTGTGTTGTTTGTAGCCGCAGTTGTAGTGTTCTTATCGCTCTTTTTACGCACAAAATTAGGTCTTGCAATACGCGCTACAGGCGATAATCCCGATATGGTGCGTTCATCATCCATAAATCCGATTTTCACCACAACGGTAGGTCTTTGCGTAGCAAATGCTTTTACGGCTCTTTCGGGTTGCCTTTTGGCACAGTCGCAAAAATCGGTTAATATTGACATAGGTTCGGGTATGGTAACAATGGCGCTTGCATCTTTGCTTATAGGCAGAGCGTTTATGGGCAAAGGTAAGGTTGCTTTGCGTGCTGTAGGCGCGGTTTTGGGCTCGGTTATATTCAGACTTATTTATACCGTAGCAATTCGCTTTAATATGCCGGCATTTATGCTTAAAGCCGTATCGTCAATAATAGTTATTATTGCTATTTCTGCGCCTTATATGAAAAAGCAGATACCTATGTTAAAACGAAAAATGGCAATCAGACGCGAAAGGAGAAGGGGCAATGCTTGAAATATCAAATATTACAAAAACCTTTAATCCCGGAACGGTAAATGCCAAAACCGCATTAAAAGATTTATCGCTTAAAGTAAATAAGGGCGATTTTATAACCATAATCGGTGCTAACGGTGCAGGTAAATCAACCCTCTTTAACGCCATTGCCGGAAGTTTTTACACCGACAGCGGAAAAATAATACTTGACGGTGAAGACATTACGCTTATGCCCGAATTTAAAAGAGCAAGAAGCATAGGCAGACTTTTTCAGGACCCTATGCGAGGCAGCGCTCCGGGTATGAGCATTGAAGAAAATCTGGCTCTTGCCGCAGGCAAAGGCGGCTGGCTCGGAAGCATTTCAAAAAAAGAAAAAAAAGAATTGCGTGAGCGTGTAGCAATGCTTGATATGGGGCTTGAAAACCGTATGGAACAGCCGGTTGGCTTGCTTTCGGGCGGTCAGCGTCAGGCGCTTACGCTTATGATGGCTACCGTAAATCCGCCTAAAATACTTTTGCTTGATGAGCATACCGCCGCGCTTGACCCTGCAACTGCCGAAAAGGTGCTTGAGCTTACAAAAAAAATAATTGATGAAAATAATCTTACCTGCCTTATGATAACTCATAATATGGCGCAGGCGTTAGAGCTTGGTAACCGCACGCTTATGATGAACAACGGTAACATTATATTTGACGTAAGCGGTGATGAGCGACACGGTCTTACCGTAAATGACCTGCTTGAAAAGTTTAAGGAGGCCGCAGGCAAAGCACTTACAAATGACCGTATGTTGCTTTCGGAGCAGTAATATTTTTGGTTATGTATTACAATGAAATTATTCAGTTTGAGCGTGAAACACAAAACAAAACTCAAAAACAAGTTGCCGATTATTTGGGTATTAAGCAACAACAATATGCCCGTTATGAAAAGGGTATAAATTTAATGCCGATAACACATTTAAAGAAAGTTTGTCTTTATTTAGGAATATCGGCAGATTATGTTTTGGGACTGCCTGATAATTTAGAGTTTCCGAAAAGGTAAAAAAGATGTGAAACATAGGTTTCACATCTTTTTTTATAATCTTATTTCAGTTCGTCGAGAGTCAGCGAAAAACTGTCGGTAAATTCTTCTAAAAAGGCATCGGCCTCGGGCAAATTAAGTGCTTTAATTGCGTCGCGCGTGCTTTTTTCGGCGGTTGTAAATTCACGGTTTCCGCTGTTTTTTTCTTCGATACACTTAATCAGCGCTGATATTTTATCCGCCGCTTTTATGATTTTTCGGCTTTCGCTGTCTATATTGTAAACGGCTGACATATCTTCGCGCATATATTCGGGCAGTAACTCTAACAGTCGGTTTTCTGCTACCGATTCGATTTCTTTGTATACGCTTTTTATGTCTTCGTTATAATATTTTATCGGTGTGGGCATATCACCTGTGATAATTTCGGATGTATCGTGAAACATAGCGGCAACCGCAACCGCATTGGCGTCTATATTTCCGCCGAAACGGCGGTTTCTGATTATTGCGAGCGCGTGGGCAATAAAAGCGACTTCAAGACTGTGTTCGCTTAAATTTTCCTGTCTGGTATTCCTCATAAGACCCCAGCGCTGTATATATTTCATTCTTGACAGCATAGCGTAAAAATGACTTGACAAACTTACCACTTCCTTATTGAATATTATAACATTTTTTGTTATAATATCAATATTAAATATTTAAAAATCAGAGGTGAAATGCTCGCTATGACCTTTTCTTATGCCAAAATGACAACATTGCGCCCCCAAAAAGAAAAACGGCTTTTTACTTTTTTGCTGGCTCTCGGAGTTGCGGCTTGTCTTTTTGTTCCGTATATGATTTCAGGCGACGGGTATTTTACATTTTACGGTGACTTTAATGTTCAGCAAATACCTTTTTATCAAATGTGTCATAACGCAATTCGCACGGGTGATATAAATTGGAATTGGCTTACCGATTTAGGCTCTGATTTTGTGGGGTCTTACGCTTTTTATCTTTTGGGCAGTCCTTTTTTCTGGATAACGCTTATTTTTCCCAACAGCTTTGTGCCTTATCTTATGGGGCCGTTGCTTATCTTAAAATTTGCCTGTGCCGCGCTTACGGCGTATTTGTATATTCGTCGTTTTACAAAAACGGCAAATGCCGCGTGTCTCGGCGGCTTGCTTTATGCTTTTTCGGGATTTTCAATATATAATATCTTTTTTAACCATTTTCACGAAGCAATAATTGTTTTTCCGCTTTTATTGCTTGCAATGGAACTGCTTATTACCGAAAACCGCCGCGGAGTCTTTGCTTTGGCAGTCGCAATGTGCGCGATTACAAACTATTTTTTCTTTTTCGGTATGGTGGTATTTTGCGTAATTTATTTCTTTATTCGTGTGGGTTCAAAGGCTGTAAAGGTTAAATTTTCGCGGTTTGCGGTGCTGTTGCTTGAGGCGGTTTTGGGCCTTGCGCTTTCGGCTGTTTTGCTGTTGCCTGCGCTTAACGCAATAATGGGTAATTCGCGCGTTTCAAACATACTTATGGGTTGGAACGGCATAACCTACGGCAAAGAGCAAATTTATCTTAATGTAATTCAGTGCTTTTTCTTTCCGCCGGATTTGCCGGCAAGGCCGGTATTTTTTCCAAACGCAAATGTAAAATGGTCTTCCTTGGGCGGATGGTTGCCCGTGTTTAGTATGACCGGATTTTTTGTATGGTTTAAAACACGCGAAAAAAGTTGGCTTAAGCGCGTGCTTGCGGTATGCGTGCTTTGCGCAATGGTGCCCATACTTAACAGCGCGTTTTATGCTTTTAACACTTCTTACTATGCGCGCTGGTTTTATATGCCGGTGCTTATGATTTGCCTTGCTACCGTTATGCTTACCGAGGACAGCACGGTTGATTGGTCAAGCGGATTCAGGTGGAACACGGCAATAACGCTTGCATTTGTGCTTGTTATTGGCTTTTTTCCGCAAAAGATTGATGATAAAATCGTCTTCGGCCTTTACACACAAAGCGATGACGGCGTATATATGCTGCGCTTTTGGATAACAAGTCTTATCGCAATAATATGTATTCTTATTCAAAAACCGCTTTTGATGCTTTTAAAATCAAACCGGACTAAATTTTACCGCTGTGCCATTGCCTGCGTTTGCGTTATTTCTGTTCTTTACGGAAACATTTTTATAGCTATGGGGCGCACCCATTCTTATGATGTAAAAGGCGTTATGATAGATGAACTGATTGAGGGTGAAGTTTATCTTGATGATGACAGCGAGTTCAGAATTGATGTTTATGACGGCATCGACAACACGGGTATGTATTTGGGTTATCCTTGCATAAACGCTTTTCATTCGGTGGTGTCACCCTCTATAATGGAATTTTACGATTATATAGG